>CAZHVC010000210.1:0-4068 GCA_964535765.1 uncultured Ignavibacteria bacterium
GGTAAGGTATCCAGAGAAGGTGCTTACATTGGCTATCCGGCCCGTCTTCGTTCTCATTTTGTCAGCCGAGGGTTGACCGGACAGGCGACTGCGGACGCTGCGGTCGATACCGGGGATCGCCAGGGAGTTGTAGAATATGTCAAAGCCGGGAGATGATTTCATATATTCGAGCAGAGCCACTACTGCCGCCGGCTTGACCAAATTCAACGCCGACAGGCCTGAGCCGTCGGCAATTTTCACCTCGTCCGCGGCTATTCCGATCGATTCCAGCCATCGGGATACTATGCGCGTGGATACCCGATAGGAACCTTCGCCTCCCAATATCCTCCCGATCGTCTTTAACGTCTGCTCGGCGAAAAAGTTTTGGCTGTTTTTGTTGATGACGGATAACACCACCGGCAGAGAGTCGGACAGCCATTCGAAAAGCATCGTTCCAGAATCGGCATAGCCGCCTGAGTCGTCGATTTTAACTATGCGGCCGGCAACGGCAATCCCTGCCTGTCTCAAAACATGAAGCAAAACCTCGGCGGCATATTCAGCCGGATCGGCCACCGAAATATAATCGGTGATGCCGGTCGAGTCGTTTATCGCCAGGCCGCCGAATATCACCGCCGAATCGCTGCCCGGAAACCGGTAAAAATCCACGGTCGGCGGTGAATCAGGAGGCAGGGTAAAAGTGCGGTTGATAAATTTTATATAGTCAATCGGTGGATTCTGCCGCACCAGACAGGGGTCATTCAATTTTCTTCCAGGCAGGATTTTCAGATCGACGCAATTGTCGTTAAAAGAAAAAGCCGAAGTCGGACAGGCGTACCAGTAAGAAAGATCGTCCTGCGACCACCCCGGCCCAATATCGTCGTTTTCGAAAAACGCATTGTTCACAACAATATTTCCGCTAATCGTTTTGATATCCCGCGCTTTAAGGCTGTCGGCCCAAAAACGGAATACCTCCAGCATGTCTTTCCGGAATCGGCCGGATAACAGTGGATCCCCTCCGGCTTCGATAACGAGATCACCCTCAAGCTTCCGTTTCGAGTGATTGATCTTGCCCCAGCCCAACACTGACGTCTTGAAGCGGAACTCCGGCCCAAGAAGCGCCAGGGCGGCCGCGCTGGTAAAAAGCTTCAGGTTGGAAGCCGGCATGAATCTTTTGTCAGCATTAAAAGCAAACAACACGGAGTCCGAATCGATATCTTTGAAAAGCAAACCGACCTGAGCTCCGTCAACGGCCGCATCCGACAAGAACGATTGCGACGGCAGTCCCTGCGATCCGGCAAGCGTAATCAGGACGGGAAATAGACTGCCCAGAATCAGGCCGAAAAAAATCCGGCCGCCACCAAGAAGAAACCTGCCCGTCCTGAGAACGGGCAGGCCGTTTTCGAGTTCTCGGAGCGTCATCAGCCCCTTAAACTATCGTTATTCTCCAAGCGCGGTCAACAGCGTTTGGAAAACGTGGGTCATCTCCGGTTTGGGCATCGAAAACGTGTCGAAATTCAGCATGGCGATTCTGACTTCGCTGCTGTGCGTTACGACATGGCCGACCGGATGCAGATATGGATGCGGTTCGTCTCCGTCCACGTCAAGCCCCCAGAGGAAGATGACCTCGGTATTGCTCTGAAGTCCTGGGGTTTCAACGGCGTAGTCGAGCTGATCGCCGTTTTTGGCGACGTCGATCTTCATTGAATCCGGCAGATCATAGGATGTTTCCGGATCCTTTACCGCCCAGGTGAATTCCAGCCAGTAATCGTAACACCACTCGGTGGAATCGATACCCAGCCAATCGAATTCGAAATCGCCCGGCTCGGGCGTCGGGCCGTTGTTCGGATCGTAGTCACCCATATCGAGCAACGACAGAGCACCTGTCATGAGCAGATTGCCGCCCTCCTCAAGGTAATATCTCACGACACCGCCTCCGACCGCGCCGACGTCATACCACCAGGTTCCATCGGTCGTGCCATGATATGAATCCGAGCAGAATACGATCGTCGAATAAACCGGTTCACCGGCATCGACGAGATCCGCAGAATCGGGCATTCCCTGGGAATGGATGTCCCATTCAGCGAACGCGTATCCGCTAAGAAGATCACGATAGAAACGTTTTTGCTCTCTTTCCTTGACCATATCGGGTGCGCCGAAAGGATCGGTCCAGAAGAAATCGTCTATGTACAGGATTGAGGCAGGCTTTATCACAAAGCTTAGCGAATCCCAAGCGGACATGTTTCCGGACGGATCCTGCGCCCTGACATAAAACAGCGCCGGATCGGCGGCCGGAACATCGAGCAAGGTCACCGTCGTGGCGGCCAGCCAATCGGAAGTGTCATTGGTAGGGGCAAAGATATATTGATAGGTCAACGTATCGAAAATCCCCTTGCCGTCGTTCCCCTCCCAGGAGATATGAATAGCCGTGCCGGCCGCTACAAATGATCCTTCCGCGGGACCGCCGGTGATCTGAACGGTAGGATCCGTCGTGTCGGAAGGTGGAGCGACCGTATCCGAGACTACGAAAACCCGGCTGGCGACTGCCGTATGTCCTGCTTCATCGGTGGCCCTGACATAGAAAGTATAAGTGGCGTCGTCGGCGGAATCCGCCCCGGCCAGCCCGGAATAGCTGACGCTGGTCACCATCGCCGCAGAACCGTAGTTGCTTTCCACCGGCGAGAGATACCATTGATATGAGGCTATTGTGCCGCTGCCTCCGCTTGCATTCCAGGTGAAAGCAACGGTGGAATTATGGGGCACGGCTGTCGAGGTGTCCGGCCCGGAAAGTATGAACACCCTCAGAGCCTCCTCGGCGGGCGGCTCCCAGGGATTTTCTTTACTGCAGCCGAATATGATGGCCATAACCATCAAACCGGCGGCGAATATGAGGGCTGTTTTCTTCATTGCTTTTTCTCCTTTCTCCGGTTGATGGTTTCTATTGAATTCCCATGTAGTATCTAAGAATAACATCGATATTGCTCTTCAGGAGCGAGTTGGTCCAGCGGTAATTTCTTCCGGCAATAAAACAGAATTCTCCGCCGCCTGCTATACCGCTCGGCATCACTATGAATCCCGCATGCGTCGTTCCGGTATTGGGATTATATAACACCGTCACCGAGGAATGGCCGTCGGTGGTCGGGATATCCGTCAACGACTGCGAGCCGACCCGGGTTATGTTAGTCAGGCTATCGACGACCGAAACCAAGGATGTCGGGTTGGCCCCGGTGGTCCAGGAGCTGACATGGGCATAAGCAGTCAGGTCGTCGCCGAAGAAACTCGACCCCAGCCTGCTGGCCAGCAAGACATTGCCGCCGTTGTTAAGATAGGACAAAATGGTCGGCTCGAGATCCTCCCAATAGGCCAGATCACCGCTGTAATTGTTTCCGAACCAGATCACGGCATCGAAGAACAGAGTATCGAATAGCCATTCGGGAGGCGCTCCGATTCCAAGAAGGCTGTCAGAATGCGGTCGACCTCCGGCCGGGGGAACCACAAAAAGATCCCACCATTTATAATGGGTTCTGCTGCCCCAGGGAACGCCATTGTTCCAAACGTTGACCGCCTCGCTGCCGTAGGTAGCCCAGTCGATACCGTTCACGCAAAGAACACCATCACCGGCCTGGACCTCAACCACCTCGAAATCAACGGTGTCGGTTGTCGCCGAATTGCCGCCGATGTCGTAAGCGATGACCTCTATCCATTGATCGCCGACCTCGACGTTGGTCAAAGGCACCGTTCCTGCCGCCACATCCAGAGTTTCACTGCCGGCGATGACGTAGAAGGTATCAATCAGATTGATGTAGCGAATAGATGCTCCCGTGCTCGAACTGATTTGGAAACTATCGATGAAGCTGTAGTAGAAATCGACGGTGGCGTCCAAAGTTACGATAAGCTCTTCGAGTTCCGGATTAGTGTAAGGCACGACATATTTATCACCGTCTTTCACCGATATCGCCAGCTCGGGAGCCAGCGTCGTATCGACGACTACGCTCACCGATGCAGGCGACGGATCAACCGCTCCGAAATTATCGTGGGCGCGGAATTTGATCGTATGGGCGCCGCCGGAAAGGCCGCGCAGCAGAACCACGC
>CAZHVC010000211.1:0-4011 GCA_964535765.1 uncultured Ignavibacteria bacterium
CGAGGAGCTTGATCCGTCATTGGCTTTCCGGTGCAGTTGCCGCGAGGCCGTCTGTGGTTCTTGAGCTATGCATATCAATGGGCAGTATCGCCTTGCCTGTAAGACCCAGGTGGGTGCGCTCAAGGAGCCGATCGTCATCAGGCCTCTTGCCCATATGCCTGTCATACGGGATCTGGTAGTCGATATGACTCAGTTCTGGGCGAATTATCGGCAGATAAAGCCCTATCTGATACCGAAAGAGACTCCTCCCGCAAAAGAGATTCTCCAGACGCCGGAACAGCGGAAAAAACTCGATCCGCACGTCGATTGTATTCTTTGTGCGGCTTGTTATGGTTCCTGTCCCGTGGCAAGCGGCGACCCGAATTATCTGGGACCGCACGCCTTGCTGAAAGCGCTGCGATTCGTGGAGGATTCCCGCGACGGGGCCGCCTCCGAAAGATTGGCTGTTGTCGCCAAGGATATCGGGGTTTTCAGGTGTCATACGGTTTTCAATTGCCAGAAAGTATGCCCGCGCGATTTGGATCCGACCGGTGCGATCAGCAAATTGAAAATAAAGATCTTGGTCGAAAAAATGCCTTTCCTGAAATTTCTCGATAAATAACGGCAGTCGATAAAGACGCCTCGGCGGAAATCCGCTGAGGCGTATTTTTTATCTTTCCTTATCGTTTTTATATTTCTTTATCGGCTGGCCGTCGGGCGGAAACGGTCACCGGTTGGCCACAGGTTCCTTTTCCGGTTCGTTCAGGCGGTTTTTGCAGGCCGGGCAGGATAAATACGAGCCCCTCGATGTCGTGCGTTCCAGAAGGTATGAATTACCGCAAGCCGGGCAGGCCGACGGAATCGGTTTCGCCCAGCTTGAAAATTTGCATTTAGGATAGCGCGAGCAGGAATAGAAAAGCCTTCCCTTGCGTGATGAACGCTCGACGATTTCCCCGTCACACCCCTTTTCCGGGCATTTGACGCCGGTGGAAACACTGGCGGTGGTTTTGCAATCCGGATATTTACTGCAAGCTATGAATCTGCCGAAACGGCCGCGCTTGATGACCATGGGCGAACCGCAATTGGGGCATATCTTATCAGTTTTTTCCACCTCGTTTTCAAGGGGGCGGGTATTTTTGCATTCCGGGTATTTGCTGCAGGCAAGAAATCTTCCGTTGCGGCCAAACTTGATCACCATCGGCGAACCGCATTTATCGCAAACCTCGCCGGTCTTTTCCATCATATTCTTTTTGATGTCGCCGATTTTCCCGGATACCTTTTTGACGTCCTCCTCAAAGGTCTCATAGAACGATCTTAAGACCTCGACCCAATTGGCCTTTCCTTCCTCTATGCTGTCAAGTTCGCTTTCCATCTCGGCGGTGAAATCGACGTTGAATATGTCCGGAAAATGTTCGATCAGGATTTTATTGACCGCCCGGCCGAGATCGGTCGGCTTGAATCGGCGCTCGGTCTGTTCGATATATTTTCTTGTCAACAGCGTGGTTACGATTTGAGCATATGTAGACGGTCTGCCGATCCCTTTTTCTTCGAGTTCCTTGACGAGGCTGCCGGCATTGAAACGGGCCGGCGGCTGGGTGAATTGCTGCTGCTTGTCAATGTGTTCGAGTTTCAGCGGGTCGCCTTTGGCCAGCGATGGAAGAGCGCCGCTGTCGTTGTTTTCCCGGCCGTTACCCTCGTATACTTTAAGAAATCCTTCGAAAACGAGCTCCTGATGAAAAGCCCGGAAGAGAAACGCTCCACCCTCGATATCTATGGAGGTCGTTTTCAATCTCGCATCGGCCATCTGCGAAGCCACGAATCTGGACCAGATAAGCTGGTAAAGTCTCAATTGGTCCTTGGAAAGGTGATGTTTTATTTTATCGGGAGTGAGATTCACCGAGGTCGGCCTGATCGCTTCGTGAGCCTCCTGGGCGCCCTTACGGGCTTTGTATTTTTTCGGCTCGTCGGCGACGAATTCTTTGCCGAAATGGGCGGAAATGAACGATTTGGCTTCCTTTCGGGCGTCTTCGGCGATTCTGAATGAATCCGTGCGCATGTAGGTGATAAGCCCGACCTGGCCCTCTGCGCCAAGGTCAACCCCCTCGTAGAGCTGCTGGGCGACCGTCATGCATTTTCGGTTGTTGAAACCGAGTTTCTGGAAAGCCTCTTGCTGCAAACTGCTGGTGATAAAAGGTGGGGGCGATTGCCGTTTGGTGTGGCTACTTTTCACCTGCGAAACTTTGAAATTCTCGGCTTTTATTTTTTCGCAGACGGCCTCGGCATCTTTTTCGTTGCCGATTTCTAAATTCTTACCATCTATCTTGATCAGGCGGGCCTTGATCGTTTCGCCTTTTCCGGTGGCGAATCGGCCCTCGATTTTCCAGAATTCCTTGGATACGAATTTTTCGATTTCTTCTTCGCGCTCGCAGATTAAACGCAAAGCCACCGATTGGACACGGCCGGCGGATAATCCCATTGTCAACGATTTCCAGAGCAGCGGCGAAACTCGATAGCCGACCAGCCGGTCGAGTAACCGTCGCGCCTGCTGAGCGTAAACCTTGTCGAGATCGATTGAACCGGCGGCTTTTATTCCCTCGAGCACGGCTTTTTTCGTGATTTCGTTGAATGTGACCCGCTTGACTTTCCTCGATACCTTGCCGATGGAACCGGCGACGTGGTAAGCTATGGCTTCGCCTTCGCGGTCAGGATCGGGCGCCAGATAGATCGTTGACGCTTTTTTCGAAAGTTTCTTCAACTCGGCCAGGATTTTTTCCTTGCCTTCGAGCGTAACATACTGAGGGGCAAAATCGTTCTTGATATCGATCCCGAGCTTGGATTTCGGCAGATCCATAACGTGGCCGCCGGTCGAAGCCAAGTGAAAATCACGCCCGAGGAATTTACGCAATGTTTTGGTCTTGGTCGGCGATTCGACCACCAGAAGTTTCACGGATGTTTTCCTGCCTGATAAAAAGCTATTGGGGGAAGAACCCCTCGTCGGCCAGAGTCTCTTCCAAATACTTATACTTCAGCTCGCCCGAGGCCAGCTTTTGCAAAGCTTCTGTCGTGACCTTGGGCAGATGCTTTGACGAAACCGCCTCCTGGCCGAGCTGTTCTTCTTTTGCCAGCCTTTCCAAATTTATAAGCCTGGCTTTTTTGGCGGCGACAATTATCGCCTCGTATTTGCTTGATGTGATTCCCCGCAATTTTTCGGTGATTCCATGCTCCATAAAAACCTCGACTAAAGCAATCTATCGGCTTTATTCCGCCAAACCTAACATTAAAGCCAATTTTCTATTCCAATAACGACTGTCGCCTTTTCTTTTGGACTTGAGCCTTTCCGCCTCGATTATCGCCTCGACCTGTCGTACGGCCGTTTTCAAGTCATCATTTACTACGACATAGTCGTAACGGTTCCACCTTTTTAATTCGCCGGCCGCCGATTTAAGTCTTGCTTTCAGGGCGGCTGCAGTTTCGGTCCGGCGCATAGTCAATCTACGGCGGAGCTCTTTCATATTCGGCGGAACGAGGAAAATCGTTACCGCCTCGGGCAATTGTTTTTTTACCGCCAGTCCCCCCGGAATATCGATATCCAGAAGTATCACCCGGCCCTGTGAAATCGCCTTAAGAAGCGGTTTCTTGGGAGTGCCATAGAGATTTCCCAGATAATTCGTTGTCTCGAACAATCGGCCGGTCCTTTTTGCTTTCAGAAAATCCTTTTTGGAATAGAAATAATAATCGTATCCGTGACGTTCTTTGCCCCGCGGCGATCTTGTCGTTGCCGATATCGAAAATCGATAATCGCGATGCTTGCGCACCAGACGGCGGCAAATCGTCGTTTTGCCCGTGCCCGACGGCGATGATATGACTATGGCCAGGCCGGGTTTCTTGTTTTTCGTAATTGTCATCGGCAAATCATCCGGCGAAGCGGGCCGGATCATTCTATATTTTGAATCTGCTCACGAAGTTTTTCGGTCGTTTCCTTTATGTCGATCACCAGCGCAGAAATGTTGTAGTCGGTGGATTTGGCGCCGA
>CAZHVC010000212.1:0-4002 GCA_964535765.1 uncultured Ignavibacteria bacterium
AGGAATATCTGAATCGCTACGGAGGGCACAAATACGCCGCCGGATTGTCTATCGATCCCGACAAGATAGAGCCTTTCAGGCGCAAGCTGAATCAAGTTTCCGCCGCGATGCTTTCCGACGAGGACCTTGTTCCGAAATTATCGATAGATTCGGAACTCGAACTTGATTCGATCAACGATGAGCTGATGCAGGTGCTGGAAAAATTCGCGCCGTTCGGCCCGATGAATACGCGGCCGGTTTTCGTCACCTATAACGCAGAAGTCGTGGGAACGCCCTATATAGTCGGCTCCAATCATCTGCGGCTTAAAGTGCGGCGCGGCGAAAAAGTTTTCGATGTGATCGGCTTCGGCTTCGGCGATGTGCTGCGCAACTTGCCTTCACGGCCGACTTACGTCGATATGGCCTATGTGCTCGAATACAACAACTGGAACGGTCAGAACCGAATTCAATTGCGCCTGAAAGATATCAAGCCGTGCGGCTGATTTTCGGCCGCCGACCGGCCGCGGCCGTCGTATCGATAGGTAATATTCTCCTCCACTATTATCCGCTTGAAAATGTCTGTAACTTGGTGCTCGCCGCTTAATCGAGCGAAAGCGGATTTTGCTCGAAATGTCGCCGTTTTGCATATTTGGCGTTTGCGATCGCCATAAAAAGCGATTGCCTCGCCCTGGCGGTTTTGATATCTTTATTTTTCTGAGAGGAACATTCACTTGTCGATACTCGATGATTTTTTTGCCGGCAGTCGGCTGGCGCTTTCGAAAGTTATCTCGCACATAGAAAATAACGGGGCCGATTTATCACGTCTTCTGCCGGTTCTATATGCTCATGCGGGCAAAGCTTACAAAGTCGGATTCACCGGTCCTCCAGGGGCGGGAAAATCGACTCTTGTCGACAAGCTGGCCGCTTTATATACTCAAGAGGGCAAGAAGAAGCTGGGCATAATCGCGGTCGATCCGAGTTCCCCGTTCACCGGTGGAGCGCTTCTCGGCGACCGTGTCCGGATGCAGAATCTGGCGACCAACGAAAACGTTTTTATCAGAAGCATGGCCACCCGCGGCTCGACCGGAGGGCTGGCGGTTTCGACATCGGAGGTGGCCATGGCGATGGATGCTTTCGGGATGGAAACGATTTTGATCGAAACCGTCGGTGTTGGTCAGGTCGAACTCGATATCGCCGATGCCTGCGACACCACCGTTGTCACGCTGGTGCCCGAATCGGGCGATTCGATTCAAGCGCTGAAAGCCGGTCTTATGGAAATAGCCGATATTTTCGTCATCAACAAAGCCGATCGACCGGGGGCGGCCAAAATGGTTTCCGAACTCAATATCATTCTCGATCTGAAAAGACAGCATACTGGATGGGAGTTGCCGGTTATCGCCACCGAGGCTGTAAACGGTAAGGGGGTCGATGAATTGGCGGCCAAAATCGCCGTCCATCGCAATTATATTTATTCCGATTCCCACGCCGATCAGCACCGGAAACGGAAAATACGCGCCAGTCTTAATCATGTGCTGGAAAAGGAAATCAAATCTCTGATCCGGAAACGATATCTGAGCGAGGAAGCGGTTCTCGCTTATATCGAACGGATCCAGAATGGGTCGAGCAATCCCTACGAAATAGCAAACAATATTTTATCATCATTAAAACAGGATAAGCCATGAGAAAGACAGATAAGACTATCGCTCCGGCGAAGATCGCTCCGCCGTCGGGTCGGGCGAGATGGGAGGAAGAATACGCGAAAGCGCAGATCCCGCCTGAAAAAAAGTTCATGACGGTTTCCTCGAAACCGTTGAAACCGCTTTACGATCCAACCGATCTGGCGGATTTCGATTATGACCGTGATCTCGGCTATCCCGGTCAATATCCCTACACCAGAGGGGTTCACGCCACGATGTATCGGGTCAAACCCTGGACGATGCGCCAGTTTTCTGGATTCGGCACTCCCCGGCAGACCAACGAGCGCTATCATTATCTTCTAAAACGGGGTCAACACGGTTTGTCGGTGGCGTTCGACCTGCCGACGCTTATGGGTTACGATTCGGATTCGCCACGGTCGAAAGGCGAGGTGGGCGTTTGTGGCGTGGCTGTCGATACGTTGAAGGATATGGAGATCATCTTCGAGGGTATCGCGCTCGACAAAATCTCGACATCGATGACGATAAATTGCACCTCGACGATCTTGTTGGCGATGTATATTGCCGTGGCCGAAAAACAAAATGTGCCGAGCCGGCTTTTGACCGGAACCTTGCAGAACGATATCCTGAAAGAGTATATCGCCCAAAAAGAATGGATCTATCCGCCGGAGCCGTCGCTACGACTGATAACGGATATGATGTCTTTCTGCGCCGCTCACGTGCCCAAATGGAATACAATCTCGATTTCCGGCTATCATATCAGGGAAGCCGGAGCGACCGCCGCTCAGGAGCTGGCATTCACGCTCGCCGATGGTTTCTGTTATGTCGAGTCGGCCATGAAGGCGGGTATGGATGTCGATACGTTCGCCCCGCGCCTTTCCTTCTTTTTCAATTCGCATACCGATTTTTTCGAGGAAATCGCCAAATATAGAGCGGCCCGGCGGATCTGGGCACGCCATATGAAAGAACGCTACAAGGCCAAGGATCCGCGCTCGATGATTCTTCGCTTTCATACGCAAACCGCCGGTTGCAGTCTGACCGCCCAGCAGCCCGAAAACAATATAGTGAGGACGGCGATCGAGGCGCTGGCGGGAGTGCTCGGCGGAACCCAATCGCTGCACACGAATTCGATGGACGAAACATTGGCTTTGCCCAGCGAAAAGGCGGTCAGAATCGCTTTGCGCACGCAACAGATCATCGCCCACGAATCCGGAGTCGTAAACGTGATCGACCCGCTGGCGGGCAGCTATTTCGTGGAAACTTTGACCAACGAACTTGAAGAAGAAGCGGAGAAGTATTTCGAAGAGATCGAACGCCGGGGCGGCGTGCTGAAATGTATCGAGGAGGGATATTTCCAACGGGAAATCGCCGAAAGCGCTTTCCGTTACCAGCGGGAAATCGAAAAAAAGGAGAGGATCATAGTCGGGGTTAATGAATTTATCGAGCCTGATGAAAAAGTGGAAATCCCCCTGCTGGTGATCGATGAGAAAGTCGAAAAAGAACAGATAGAGAATCTTAAAAAGGTGAAGGCCTCGCGGGACAACGACAAGGTGAAACGAACCCTGGCCGAACTCAAAAAGGCGATCGAGACCGGCGAAAATCATATGCCCCCTCTGCTGGAGTGCGTCCGCTGTTATACCACCGAGGAGGAAATAACCAGTGTCATGAAAGAAGTATTCGGCGAATATGTCGAACCGCCGCTGATCTGATACGATCGATCGGCAGCGTCCACTGCCTGCGCCGACATTGTTGCTTTGAGAATGACGATGTATCAATACGAAACAAGGACACGACCATGCCTCAGAACAGACTCTCCATAGTGCTAGTCACCTGTCCCATTTTCGACGCCGATCGGATAGCCGGACAGATCGTCACCGAAAAACTGGCGGCCTGCGTGAATATCGTCCCGATTCGCAGCGTTTACACCTGGGATGGCGAACTCAAGCATGACGAGGAGCTGCTGTTGATAATCAAAACGACACCGCAGAATTACGACCGCCTGGAAAGAAGATTGAAAGAGCTTCACACCTACGAGATTCCCGAAATCCTGGCGATCGAATCGGACATGGCCTGGGAGAAATATTTCGACTGGGCGTCCCAGCAGATCCTGAAGTAACTGATGACCGCCGAATGGCCGCAGGTTGCGCCGTCGGGGCGATAGGTCACGGCGCTGTCGCGGTCGGACCGAACGGTGGGATCGGCGGCTTATTTCCGGTGATTTATCTTTCGGGAGGAATCGGTTGGAATAGATGCCGACGGAGGCACTGCCGGTCGCTGCGAATTTGCTTTTCGGCGGCCGATTTATTATGATTTTCCCGAATCCTGTTGTAAAATAAACGGTTTCAATAAAAACGATCGAGGAAAAACC
>CAZHVC010000213.1:0-3972 GCA_964535765.1 uncultured Ignavibacteria bacterium
TCACGGATGACAGCCGGGCGATCGTCAATCTGCCGTTCACTTTCAAATATTATGGGCGTTCGCACAATCGGATTTCGGTTTGTTCCAACGGCTGGATCTGCATGGACTCGACCCAATGGGTCGGTTTCCGCAACTGGCCTTTCCCCGATCCGGCCAACGCTCCGGCGATGATTGCGCCATTCTGGGATGACCTCGGTCCATCCGGAAGATTTAATGTCTTCACCAAATACGATACTTTGAATAATCGTTTCATAATTCAATGGGACAGCATTTCGGCGCGGACATACACGGCCAGGCAGACGTTTCAGGTGATTCTGTACGATCAGCAGTATCACCCCACAATCAGCGGCGACGGCATGTTCGAATTTGCATATCGTCAGATAACCAACGGGGAAACCGATCCCGAAGAAAATTATGCGACGGTCGGTTTCGAGAACCACGGCGAGAACATCGGTTTCAATATCAGCTATTCGAACACTTACAGCCCTGGTTGCGCCACACTGGCCGCCAACAGAATCTATCGCATAACCACAAATACCGGACGCGGACGCGTTTCCGGCTCTGTCACGGTGAGCGGCGGCGATAACGGCGGCGTCAAAGCCAGCGCCTCCACCGGCCAATACGCTTTAAGCAACGAAGCCGGCAGTTATTTGATCGATAACGTGCCGCCGGAAACGATTAACGTGACCTTCAGCAAGGAAGGCTGGTTCCCCCAGACGATAGCCAATATAGCGGTCGGTCCGAATCGGGTGGTCTCCGGACAGAACGCAACGCTTCTTCCCTGTCCGGTGCCCACTAATCTCACCGCCAGCGATTCGTTGGAAAACATGATCGAGCTTTCTTGGTCGCCGGTATCGCATCCGGATCTTATCGGCTACGATGTCTATCGCAGCCGTTGGCAGAATGGGGTATATTCCAAGATAAACGGCGCTCCGATCAACGGGGTTGTATTTAACGATGTTTCGATCACCGATACGAATGCCTACTGGTATTACGTGGTGGCGGTATTCGGCGGCGCAGGCTACCAGGCGCAGTCACTCGGTTCGAACAAGGACGCCGGCTACGGCCGAATCTTCACCGGCATAGACGACAATAACGGCTTGCCCACCGAGTTCGCTTTGGCTCAAAATTACCCCAATCCGTTCAACGCCCGCACAGTGATAAATTATTCGTTGCCGGTTTCGGGAAAAGTATCGCTTGAAATATTCAATATCATGGGTCAGAAAGTGGTTACTCTACTTGATACCTATCAGGAAGCGGGTTATCGTTCGATAATCTGGGACGGTTGCGATACGGACGGCGAAACCGTCTCGAGTGGCATCTATTTCTACCGCCTGAATACGGATCGGAAGTCGATAACCAAACGGATGCTGATTCTTAAATAAAATACCGCTTCGGTCGGCAATCTCCACGGGCGTTTGCATCAGGCAGACGCCCGTTTTTTATTGTGCTTAGGTTACAGCACTTTTTGTAGCCCCGAAATCGATGACAAATATCTTGACCGGCATTCGCGAATCCGTTAAAAAGACTACGGACGGTCGGCCGAAAGATGACGATTTATTCAGCGGCGATATTGCTTTTTTTGGTGATGGATCCACTGGGGAATATCCCTCTTTTCCTGACCGTTCTTAAAGATATCCCCCCCGAAAGACGCCGGAAAATAATCTTTCGCGAGCTTTTGATTTCGCTGATCGTGCTTGTCGTATTTTTGTATTCGGGTCGATTCATTCTTGAGGCCCTTGATTTAAGCGAACCGTCGTTGTCGATCGCCGGCGGCATCATATTATTCATAATTGCTCTGAAAATGATTTTTTCATCGCCTGATGCCCCATTCAATGTCAGTCCCGACAAGGAACCCTTTATCGTGCCGCTTGCCATACCTCTTATAGCCGGACCGTCGGCGATGGCCAGCGTGCTGCTTTTGTCTACCCGCGAGCCGGATCGGGTAGGCGAATGGCTGCTGGCCCTGATCTGCGCCTGGATCGTTACCGCCATAATTTTGGTTTTATCGACGCACCTCAGCCGAGCTTTGGGCCAGCGCGGCCTGATCGCCCTGGAGCGGCTGATGGGGATGATTCTGACCACGCTATCGGTGCAGATGTTCCTGAACGGTATCGGCAAATTCTTAGGGCGAAACTGAATGCCGCCCCATTCGGACCGCTGATTGGCCCAAATTCGTATCTATCGGGAGCCCCGGATTTTTCGTTTGATAGGCTGAATCAAGGCTGAACGCCGGTATGGCATTCGTAGCAGCCGGTTTCTTTCCAAGCGTCGCCTATGTCAATCGGGTGAATGAATTCAAGGCCCTCCGCAGAAGTCGAATTTATCAGGGAATCGGGTCTGCCTTGAGCGAGAATTATATGGCAGGCGTTGCAATCGTGGCTGACCGCGGCTCCGCTGTCGGTGACGTGTTTGCCGTCATGACAGCGCAGGCACCCCTTATCCGCGAAATGGCCGATATGATTGGGATATGCTGACCATTTGGCTTTCATCTCCGGAAAGATGTTGCCGCTGAAAGCATTTTGCACCTCCATAACAGCCCTGGCGACAGCGGCGCTGTCTTGCTCGAAAACTTGGGGATAATTGGCGCCGTAAAATTCCGTTATCGATTCCGCTATTCCGGCCAGTGCCTCGCTTTCGGTCGAGTATTGTCCGTTTACGGCTTCGACGGCGACCCTTTTGATTTCCGGCAGGGATTGGGGGAGTTTGCCGGCCCAAAGCAATTGGTCGATCGTATAATCAGGCGATCTGAATATATGGCTGGGTCTGTTATGGCAATCCATGCAGTCCATTGTGCGGGGCTTGGCCGAGGCCAATTCTTCTGAAGACAATGGGTTTTCGCTGTCCTGATAAACGGTTATTTTTCCGGTCAGCTTGTCGGTGACCCTGATCCAGGGAATATCGAGCCTTTTTTTGTCTCTGGCGATATATTCCACTTTTGTATCGACGTCGATATGCCAATGAATACCATGCATCATGCCGGTTCCCGGATGACTTCCGCCGGTTTTGAGCAACATATTATACAGCCAGCCGGTATTGGCTTCGTCATACATATAATGCGCGAACTGGCGCTGCTGCGACCCGAAAAATTTCTCGGGCCAGTGGCAACGTTCGCAGGTTTCCTGAGCCGGGCGCAGGTTTTCGATCGGTGTGGGAATCGGTCGCGGGTAGTTGTTCACCGTCACTGCGTAAACCTGGTAGGCTCCGGAGAGTTTCGACCTGGTATACCAGCCGGCACCCTCCCCGACATGACAAGCGGTGCAGGCGACCCGGGCATGCGGCGAATTCTGGTAGGTCGTATATTCCGGTTTCATTACGCTGTGGCAGGTGGTTCCACAGAATTCGACCGACTCACTGAAATGATAGGCCTGATAGGTTCCGGCGGCGCTCATTACTATAAATAGGGCGGTGCCGAAAACGAAAATCGCTCCGGCGTTGCGCTGGCTTTTCTGGTTGAAATCAAGCACCGGCCAAGTTGTCGCCGGCAGTTCCCCGGTTCTTTGCACAGTGCGCCATTGGCGGTACATTCCTATCGGAATAAGAGCCAAACCCAGGATGATGATAGGAGGGATAACCAGATAGATCAGGATACCCAGATACTGCGTCGTAATTCCGAATATCATATCTATCCCGATCAAGGTCAGCTCGATACTGCCGAGGACGCCGGCGATTATTGCGCCTATGGTGCTGATCCAATTATATGCCAGTCTTGGCAGTCCGTATTTCGCCATTGCTGTCAATCCGTTTTGATTCAGGGCTCGATTGGTTTGCCGATCTTGCGCCTGAATAACCTATAAAAAACGGCGCCCGCTGGCAATAGCTTTGACGGGCGCCGGGGGACTGTCACTGCGGTTGATTCAGTTTAAGGTCCCTTTTTATTTTTGAAATCCCCGTTTTTACCTGTTCTAATGGGCGGCCGCCATGGTCAGTTTTTCCCTGTCCGGCAGCCGATAGAGTCCGTTGGGATTGCCG
>CAZHVC010000214.1:0-3971 GCA_964535765.1 uncultured Ignavibacteria bacterium
GATCGATATCGATTAGGGCATCGGTCGTCTCGTCGTCTTTGATCTCGACCGAACCGGCGGCCTTCCCGCTATTCTGCGATGAATCGGGCCAGAAATCCAATCCGAAAAGCGTATCGTTTCGAAAAGCCAGGCATCGCCCGAATTGCACCTTTAGAGTATCGTATAACCCGGGGTCAAGCGACCGTGAAAGCAGCCGTCGGCGGTTGCCGTTCCGCAGGGCCGCAACATCGCTCGTCACCGGGGTTGTCAGCAATATGTCCCAGCCGGAATTCGTATCGACTGCCTGCGTCCAGTGAATATCGATTCTCTCGATATTGATAAGCACGGAATCGAATTGACCGGCGGCATCCTGAAGATAGAGCTCCAGCCGCCCCATCGGCTGGGGCGTCGTTGATTTGGAACAGGAAACAATCAGCAAAGCTCCCAGGAAAAGATCGAAAATAAGTCTCGTCACCGGCATTTTCCCTCCGTATCCATATCCTACGGCCGACAGCCCTTTTTTTCAAGGCTTTTCTTATTCTATCGACGGCGCCGACCGTTGCGGATAAATGATGCGGATCCGACTCGAAAGCGGCACTAATTCGAAATAACGATTAAGTATATTCGTGTTTTGGACACCGGCGTTCCAAATTTCAGCGCCCGGAAGCGAAGGAATCGGGGGAATTTTCTTTCGCCAGATTTTCGAGCTGTCCGCCAGCAAAAATAGAAGCTTTCCCGGGGGAAGCAACCGCACCAGCAACGAGGTGCCGATCTTGTTGATAAAATGGGTATTTGTAACCAGATCAGCCCCCACGAACGCCGCCTCCGCTTCCTCCAGCTTTGATAAGATAAGAGTATCAACGCCGAATTCCACCTTTATGGGGAATCTCGCAAGACGCAACGCCAGAGCGCGCCCCTCCAGCGCCGGGCGCGATTCCGGAATCAGTATCCTCCCCCGCCAGCCGAATCCGACGGCTGCCCGAACCGATTTCTCGACTGCCGTCGAATGCGATATTGTGGCGATCGTTTCGTAGAATGCGATCCGGCGGCCACCCAGCAGATACAACTTCTCCCTTTCCTCGTTGATCGCCCTCAGGCGGTTTTCCAGCAGCCGAGGAATATTCGAATAATCGCCGTCAAGCCTCCGCCGCACGAACGAAATCAAATTCAAAATGTTCGCCATCGGCGGCCGCCAGGATACGGATAATTCCACAAGCCGGCGGTATTGCCGCCGGTTTAAGCTCGAGGCGCCGGTGATAAAGATTTCGGCCAACCGGTTTTCAAGCGCACCGGCCCCTGCCCGATTGTCCTCCATGAGTCGCTTTAGACGCCCCTTCAGGGTGAGGAAATTCATCCGAGAACCTTTCGGGTATTGCGAAAATGAATTTTGGCCACCTCAACCAATTGCTCCTCGCCGAATTTAGCCACGAAACGCTTAATCGCCTCGTCCACCGGAGCCCCCGCTCCAAGCGGCAGCTCAAAACCGAACCTTTCCGACAACTCCACCAGCCGCCTTATGAATTCATCCCTGGCGATTATCGAGGCGGCCGCCACCGCCGGATACCGCTCGGCCCCCGTTTGTTGAATCAACTTTACCTGACGGCCGAGCTTAAGCAAAGCCCCTTTCACCAGACTCTCGTCGCCGAACTTATCGGTGATGACCACAGGGCAATCGGTTTTCGCCAGTAGATTCTCTATGGCCCGGGCATGAGACCAGGCCAGCAGGCGGTTGAGATTTTTCAATTGGGCGTAAAGTTCATTGTATCGACGGGGACCGATTGCGACTACGCTATGGGGGATATTATTTTTTTTCAATTCGGCCGCTATCAAACGGATCTTATTGTCGGAGATTTTCTTTGAATCCTTGATATCGAGATGATCGAGCGATTCGAAGCTGTTTTTATCGAGGCAACAGGCCGCACAAACCAACGGGCCGAAATAATCGCCTTTTCCGGCCTCGTCGGTTCCGGCGATAGGATATTCAGAAACAATACGATCCAACCCCAGCTACGCCCGCTCGAGATATTTGCCGTCGCTGGTGTCGATCTTGATTTTATCCCCCTCTTTCACGAACAGAGGAACTCTGACCCTCAGACCTGTTTCGACGGTGGCTTGCTTGGTGAGATTCGATACCGAATCGCCCTTGACTCCCGGCTCGGATTCTATGACTTTGAGAACCACCGCGGGGGGCATTTCCACGGCTATGGGGGAACCCTCGAAAAACAATATCTGGTATTCCAGGTTTTCCTGAAGATACCACTTATAATCGCCGATATTATCGGCGGAAATCGTGAACTGCTCGTAAGATTTCGAATCCATGAAGTGAAAACCGTCGGCATCGTTGTACAAATACTGCATGCTCCGTTGGGCGAAATCAGGCTCCTCGAATTGCTCCCCTGCCGAAAAAGTTCGTTCTATCACCTGGCCGGTGCGGATGTTTTTCAGTTTGGTCCAGACGTTGGCGCGACGTTGAGCGGTTCGGGCATGCTGAAAATCGACGATATAATATATTTCGTTATCCAATTTGAGCCGCATCCCCTTGCGGAAATCAGAAGTATCCAACATCAGCTAACCTCCGTTTTGCATAAATATAAGTTTTGGCCGTCACCGGGCAAGTCAAACTTTGTCATAAGCACGACCCGGGTCGCCGACCGCTGTTTCCGGCAAATCACTCCGAGTCGTATTGAACCAATGATTCAAACTGATATCCTTCCAGCAACTTCCGACCGTTCAGAAAATTCAACTCGATCAGAACCCAGATCCCGGCCACTTCGCCACCCAGTCTTTCCACCAGCCGGCAGGCCGCCTGAAGAGTTCCACCGGTCGCCAGAAGATCATCTATGACAAGAACTCTCTGCCCGCGGCCGATCGCATCTTTATGAATCTCGAGCGTGGCTTTGCCGTATTCGAGGCTGTACGATTCGGCGATCGTTTCGGCGGGAAGCTTCCCCGGCTTTCTGGCCGGCACGAACCCGATCCCCAGCCGATGCGCCAAAGCGCCGCCGAAAATGAAACCTCTCGATTCGATTCCGAGTATGCAATCGAGGGCGATTTCTTTGTATTTTTCATGAAGATGGTCGATGACGATCTTGAACGCATCGGGATCTTTCAACAGCGTGGTTATATCCCGGAAAACGATCCCTTTTTTCGGAAAATCAGGAACGTTGCGTATCTTCGTTTTGAGTTTTTCCGTGTTCATAGCCTTATTCTGAACTCCTTGAATTCCGCCGAATATTTATCCCAGGTAATTTTGATATCGGATACATGAGCCGAGGGGGGGCCTATTTTTATGTCTTTCACAAGTTGCTCAAGCATCGAACGGTCACCCTCGGCCACGAACTCAACCCTGCCATCGGGCAGGTTGCGAACCCAGCCGGTCAAGCCATAGCGCAAGGCGCGACGCTGAACGAAAAATCGGAAACCGACGCCTTGCACCACCCCACCGACAACGCCGGACAGTCTGGCGTAGTCACTCAAATCAAAGACTCCAGCAATAGATTTACGGCTCGTTCGGGAGTATCCGCCTTAATAACTCCCTCGATCTCCCAAGTTTCCAGTCCGATTACGGTCTTGCCCGAGGCAAGGGCAAAAGCGATTTCCGATAAAGTGCCGTAGCCGCCGGAAATGGCGATGAATGCCTTACAGCTGTTGATGATTATTTTATTTCTTGCCTCTCCCATGCCGGTGGCGATGGCGATCCGCACGTAAGGGTTGGCCGATTGCGGCTGATCGCCGGGCAAAATCCCCACCGTCAGGCCGTCGGCCTCACTGGCTCCCCTGCAGACCCCCTCCATGACACCGCCCAGGCCGCCACAGATTATCATAAGCCCGCGTTCGGCGAGCAGCTTGCCGACACGAACGGCGTATTGGTAATGCTTATCCGAGGGGTTCGCTGCTCCGATTACGCCAACCGCCTGATTTTTCATATGGTATATATATTTTCAATAGGATTTCCACGCAACAGAAACATCAGGTTGCAACCAGAATATCAT
>CAZHVC010000215.1:0-3965 GCA_964535765.1 uncultured Ignavibacteria bacterium
TAGTTGTGGTGGGGGGTGGTCCAGCCGGGCTGCTTGCGGCAGCCACAGCCGCAGAATCAGCTCCGGTTACATTATTCAATAAAAACCCGTGGCCAGGCAAAAAAGTGGCCGCTATTCCCCCCGATGAATTCATATTCACCGAAAAACTGCCGCCCGCGCGAATGGCCGCCAGATTCGGCGACAAATCGGCATTCGTCGAGCCCTTTTTCAAGAATTTCAGCTACGCCGATCTCGTAAAATTACTGAAAAAAATCGGCTTTTCCTTAAAGCCCGACGAGTATGGCCGCTTTCATGCTAACGGTTATAAGCCGAACGCCATTATCAACGCCTTGTCAGAAAAAGCAATAAAAGCAGGCGCCAAAATTATAAGATCCGCCAGGGTCACCGATTTGATTATCGAAAACGGAGCCGTCAAAGGTGTCGTCGTAAACGGCGGCGTACATCCGGCGGCGGCGGTGATTTTGGCCACCGGGTCTTTTTCTTCGCCGAAATTCGGATCGACTCAGGACGGATACGAAATTGCCCGCAAGGTTGGACACACCATAAACGCAATCAAACCCGCCATGGTGGATCTGTTGATCAAGGAAAAGGCATTTCGTTGCTTGTCCGGGGAGTCAATCAGCGATATCGGCCTGACCATATTTGCCGACGACATGCCGCTATTCGACGGCCGTGGCGCCATAAAATTCACCAATTACGGGATCTCCGGGCCGCTTATTCTGGATAATTCGGCCGATGTCATCGAACATCTCGGCAGAAGCAAAGTGGAACTGGCCCTGGATTTCGTCCCCGACTTATCCAGAGAATCTATCGACGGCAAAATCATCGAGGCGCAATTGTCGAACGCGCGATTGAAGGTAAGCGAATGCCTGAACTAATTCGTCAATCAGAAAACGGCCGCGGCGATCGGCAAACTTTGCAATATTGATGTTGAAAAATCTTTGCTGCGCCTGACCAACCTGGAACGCAAAGCGCTTATCGTCGCCTTGAAAGATTTTCGATTGACCGTCTCCGGATCCAGACCTTTCAATTATACAAGAGGCGTCAAGGGCGGTGTTGCGATCCATGAAATCAATCCTTCGGGCGGCGAATCGAAACTGGTGAAAAATTTGTTTTTCGCCGGTGCGGTGATGGATGTGCTGGGGCCGTGGGGAGGTTTCAATATGCAATTCGCTTTTTCTTCCGGATATGTCGCCGGGAAAGCCGCCGCCGCATTGGCCCGCAGCAATAGCCAGCGATATTCGCAACATCCTACACAAATGTATTGAAAGCATAACCTGCGCCTTTTCGCGCAGCCGACCGGCTGGAAACGTCATATCTTTGGTATCAACGGCTCCATCGCTTCATATCAAGCCAACGACATCGCCAAGTCAGTCATCCACCGAAATCGAACCGGATTAATTATCAGCCGGTTGCATTATATCATAGTCAATATTCGTGAAAGATCGCTATTGCCGCAATCTACGCCAAATCAACCACTCTATAATCGCCCAGCCCCATGGTCGTGCCTTTGCCGATACCGATATATTCCCCCATCTTAAAAAGCCGTGTCAATTCGGGCGGGCAAGATCTTATGGTTATAGACCCCAGCGCTCCGGACAGACTGATTGTTTTTTTCTGCCGGCTGGAGTAGCGTATGGCCTCGATTCGTTTAAGACTGCTGGCGTATTCGACATTTTCGGCGACACCGATCAGGTCATAAGCCTGGGAATCGATCTGCGACTGGCCGTAGAAGGCCGATAAATTGTCGATCCGCCGCAGCAGGTTCGCCGCAATGTCCCGCGGTTGCGGTCGAAAGGTGATTTTTTCATTGACCGTGATTTTCAGAGGCGAGCGGAAATTAAGGGTGACATTTCCCGAATGACCACCCGCCGATATTTCCGACAATTGCCGCGGTTCGGCTATGTTGCGATACTCTATTTTCAGCTCTTCCCAGGATATCGAACAGTTTCCCAGACTATCCGAAATCTTAAGTATTCCCGCTTTCCCGCGACTGTTAGCTTTAGCCTTTCCCACGCCTTCGGCAAGACTTTTTTCAAGACTTAGTAATACCATCAGCGAATAGGCGGCGGCTTTTCCGTAGAGGGTTATTCCAATATCGAAAGTATCGCCGGCAGCCAGCACCGGTTTATCCCATGGATAAACGGTTATTCTTATGGGATGTGGAGTTTGCGGATAAAGCCGCATCCTTTTGCTGTCCGGCGGAACGGGCGACTCATAGAGCAATCCGTAGGCGCAGGTTTGGGCCAGAAAACATTTTTGGCAATCCCGATGTTTGACCACGCATGATAGGTCTTTTAGACGAAATCCGATTATCCCATGAATAACGCTTCCGGGAAACGAATTCCACACGATATCAGCGGTCGCTTCAACGTTAACAATCAGCGAAAGGATTGGTAATCGGCTTATATTGTCGGCATTGATCATTGGGCGGCCCCGATTAATTCGATAACCGCAAACCAATCAGGATCAAATTCCGGGAATTCGATTTTCGCATAATCGATATTGAACTTATCGAATATTTTAAGGAATTTATCAAAGTCTTTTTTATCGAGCGGCGAGGTTCCATGCGCCATTATCGAATTGTTGCGGGCCGAAAGCAACTCATGGATTTCCTTTTTATTGGCGGAGTATTGACTGCCTATTTTTTTCCCCATTTCGGCCAATATTTCAAATGCTTTCTGGCACCCGATATCCACTTCGCGATCGGCGGGAGAATTGGGGTAAATTTTGTTTCTGATATTTTCCTCAAAAAGAGAAAGCGGAAACTGCGTTGTGCTTCGCCCATATACTTGCCTGAATTCAACCTGAGCCAGCAATTCGAGTGCTCTATATAGCCGGGCTACCGCGTCATCGTATTTTCCCTCAGCGGCGCGGCGTTTAGCGTTGGCCACGAGTTCTTCGACAAGATCGGTAGTGAAATCATCGGTTTTGATATAGTTCAATCTTTTCAAATGATCGGTAATTTTGCTCAAATACCGACTGAATGATGACTGCAAATCTCTTATGTTGAAAAGTAGTTTTTGCAATCTGTCTTTTCCGCAATTAAGGTGATGGGCGGCCCTTTTGAAATTGAATAGATCCCACCATCTGTAAGCCTCGCAGATATCTTTGAGCGCTCCGAATATATTTTTCAACGATTCATTTCCCTTGCCGATAATGACCTCGCAATCGGCGATGGCGGCCTCGAATCGGCAGCTGTTGAAATTGTTGCGGAACGATTCTATTTGGCTTTTTGCCGTGATATCATAGGGGTGGGCTCTATAAATAACGCGTTCCGTTCCGCTTTCGACAATACCGACGCCTTCCTTGGTCCTTTGGGAGCCGGAGACATAGACTATCTGCGCCCCCTGATAGGCGGCCGCCAAAACCAAGGCGGCGCTCATGACTTTGGTGCCGCCGGTCAAATCGGCCAGAACCTCGTATTCATTAAAATTCAGGTTTTTGATTTCAAGGAAAGCCTCCTGGCAGGTTTTGAAAGCTGCCGGCAGGTCTTCGGCGTTTTCGACGACAATGGATTTGTGATCTACGCGGCCGTTGGGTGGAAAAACGGCTTCAACGATTTCATGAATTATCTTTTGGGTGTCTTTTGAGGGGATGAAGTAAATGAATTTCGGCTTGTGGGTTTTTAACGAGTATATAATCGGCTCTGGGGATCCTCCGACGGTTACGATCATTATCTTTTTTTCCTGCATCATGAACCTCTTATTCTGTTGATCTCACGATTAAACGGGCTGATTCAAAATAATTCGGCGGTGGCGGTGTGGCAAATCAAATTGTGGTACATTTTGGGTATAGAAGCTGATCGGGAGAATGATTGATTTCGGGGAGAAGATTATTTGTTGGGACATGGTTAAAGATACGGGTCATTTTTATCTTCCTTTACCAGCGAGGTGATTTCGGTGAGAAAGCCGTAGATGAAGGTGATGAAGAGCAGGCCAAGAACGATTACGGCCAGATAAAGG
>CAZHVC010000216.1:0-3927 GCA_964535765.1 uncultured Ignavibacteria bacterium
TGCTAAATCTTCAATGATTTCAGAATTTCGGGTATTTCCATAAAAGTCTTGGCGTGGTATCCTCCAGCTTCGCTCAAAGCCTTCACTTTGCTCTGAGCGGTTCCGATATTCCCCTCGACGATCGCCCCGGCATGCCCCATCCTTTTCCCCGGAGGAGCCGACAAACCGCCGACCATGAAAATGACCGGTTTCGACATTTGACTCACTTGCTGGGCCGCCCGTTCCTCATAAACACCCCCTATCTCGCCGACCATGACCACTGCCTTTGTTTCGACGTCCTTATCGAAGAATCTTAGGATCTCGTCGAACGTCGAACCGAGACAGGGATCACCTCCCAGTCCGACACAGGTGGTTTCGCCATAGCCGGTACGGGTCAGCGTGTCGGCCACATAATAGGTCAGAGAACCGGAGCGGGAAACGGTGCCGATACGGCCTGCGGTAAAAGCCATCTCCGGGATTATACCCACGTTGCATTGACCCGGCGTGATTATTCCCGCCGTATTGCCGCCGATCACCACCGTGCCTCTTTCTAAAGCCGCTTTGCGTACGTAAAGCATATCGGCAATCGGAATGTGTTCAGGAATAACTACCACCAACTTTAGTCCCGCATAGATGGCCTCGAGGGCGGCGTCTTTGGCGAACCGGGCCGGCAGGAAAATCACCGAGGTATCAGCGCCGGTCGCCTCGACGCATTCGCTCACCGTATCGAACACCGGGATGCCGTCGACCGATTGGCCGCCCTTGCCGGGAGAGGTCCCCGCCATTATGTTGGTTCCATAGGCTTTCATCCGTTTGGCATGGAAAGAACCGCCGCCGCCGGTGATTCCTTGAACGACTACTTTAGAATTTTTGTCGATTAATATTGCCATTTGATATATCCTTAAAAATCGTGCCTTGAGATGCGATTCGGTGTTCCCCGAGGCCCGTATTAATCCTCCACTTTTTCTATTTTCACATCTAATTTATACTTGCCTTTCGGGATGCTGACTAAATGGAAAGGCGAGGTCAATACCGGCAGAAGCATTCCTTGAGTTGAACTGCGATGAATTATGAATACTTTGAGCGACCGACCGGATTTGATGATTCGGGCGATTTCTATTCTGTGCCCCGATGATGATTTTTGTCCCATGAAAGCGGCTATTACAACATTCGCTTTGAAATCGACTTCCGGCAAGTCCGGCGCTGGTTCGATTTTTCCGGTGGCAAGGCGCCATGTTTTGCGCCATTGATCGTTGTTTTCGACCAAGAAAACAGCCGCCGTTTCGGCAGCGCTGCTTGTTCCGGATAAAATCGTGCGAAAATCGACCGGGCCGTCACCGCGTCCCACTTGGCTAACCTGGCCGGCGCAACTTGCCATGGCAAACATCAGCAGGAACGACAGCGCAAGCCTGAACAACATTCTGATCAACTTACCTCCTTGGCTAGTTTGACCGCTTTCCTGGCGATCTCCTCGATAGGCACTTCGATACCGTGGAATTCGATATTCCGAAAAAGGTCCGGCGACTCTTTTTTCGCTTCCTCGAAAATCCTGACGCCTTCCTCCCACATATTGCCGGTCATTCTCAGGACCATCGGTTTGGACAAGCCATGTTCTTTGAGGAACATCACCACCCCTTTGGCGAAATCGTCGCAGCGGGAGATACCGCCGAATCGGGCGGCGAAAATGACCTTTACCTGGGGATTTTCGTCAAGAAGCACCAGCATTTTGGCGAGACGTTCGGGTGTCGGCCCGCCGCCGGAATCCATGAAGTTGGCCGGTTTTCCGCCGAAATGAACGATAAAATCATTCCCCATGATGCCGAATCCAGCACCGCCCGGAAACATGCCGATATCGCCGTCGAGATCGAGATATGGGATATCATCCTGCCGGGCCAGCTTTTCCCTTTCGGTCAATTCGCCTTCTTCATGCCTTTTCTCGATACCTCTTTCGGAATGCTGGGGGTGCCGGAAAAGAGCGTCGTCATCGAGACTGACACGGGCATCGCCGCAGATAAAACCGTCGTCGGCCGTCAGTATCAAAGGATTTATTTCGGCCAGCTTGCAATCAAATGATTTATAGAATTTGAACAATGTCGTCGCAATTTTGGCGAAATCGCGGATTTTGCTGGAAGCGATACCGATTTTTTTGGCCAGATTCAGCGCTTGGAACTCATGAAATTCCTGGTCGATATCGAATTCGAGCTTGACTATTTTATGGGGAAAACGCGCCGCTACATCTTCAATATCGACGCCTCCTTCAGCGCAGGCGATAAGGGTCAATTTATAATCGGCCCGATTCAAAGTGATGCCGAGATACAGCTCCTGTTTTATTTTTATCGCTTTTTCGATCAGCAGTTTCTCGACCGGAAACCCTTTGATTTTCAAACCGAGGATCCGTTGGGCGGCTTCCTGCACTTCGGATTCGCTTTCGGCCCGCTTTATGCCCCCCGCTTTTCCCCGGCCGCCGGTAAGCACCTGAGCCTTGATCATCACCGGCAATCCTATCGCTGCTGCCGCATCCCCCGCCTCGGCGGGAGTCGATGCCAATTGTGATTGCGGGACAGGCAGCCCGAATTCCTTGTATAATTGCTTGGCCTCGAATTCGTAAAGTCGCAATAATCCTCCTTTGCGAAAATCCGACTGTCGATACCGGCGTAGATGATAAGAAAACACCCTTGTCAAGTCAACGGCAATCGGGGAGCAATTGTATATCCGCTGATTAATACTTTGTCGAGCAATTTGAAAACGATCCATGAAGTAATGATTTGATTTGGGATTTGCGAAACATTCGGCGTTTGTCCCGGCAATTCCGGAAATTAGTTTTGCCCGCCCGTACTTGACAGCAAAGATCCTGCATGGTATCATGAATTCATGGCCACAGGGAATCAATACGCCGGCCTTCTGAATTATCGTTTCATTATCCTGATGATAGTTGCTCTTGCCGCGATAACTTTTCTGCTCGGCTTTTACACCACGTCGGCCGGCCAACGTGCCGCACTGGCATCCCTGATCAGGCAGGGCAAAGCTCTTGCCACCGTGCTTGTCTCATCGGCCGACAATATTATCAAGGCGGACCGGTTGATAACGGAATCGGCAATAGATAAAATCTCCGCCGAATTCAAACTGCTGGCCGAGCGGCCGGGATCGGACCGGCAATTTATCGATAATGTTCGGGCACGGCTTGGCCTTATTCGTATAGCGTTGCTCGATGAAAAGATGAATACCGTCCGCCTGCGCGATGAGGTCTCCAGCTCGATTTCCGATGAGCTTGACAGCCTGCAGCAGTCGTTTTTGGCGACCGTCCGCCTCGATGAGCCATACTCGATCGCCTATGAAATCCGCAATATAGGCGATTCACGATTTCTTTTCGCCTTGATGCCTTCGGGCTACAACCGACATTGCCTTATCGTAAAGCCGTGGAACGAGGGGACACGCGGGGAAACATCGCTTTCCCTTCCCTATCTGCTCAATCAACTATCGAGCCAAGCCGGAGTCGAATATATCGTTTTGCAAAACTACGAAGGTATCGTTTTCGCCTCGAAAACAATATCCCGCATGGATCGGATCAAAGACGATCCTTTCCTGACCAGTGCATTCGAAGCCGACACAGCGATATCGCGGATCCTGCCGTTCGAGGACCGCCAGGTGCTGGAAATCGTCCGGCGGTTCGATTCGGACGAGCGTTTTCAAGGGCTGTTCAGGGTTGGATTGTCGCTTTATGGATACCGGCAATTGGCGTTATCGTTGAAAAGACAGGTGTGGTTTTCCCTGATGCTTCTGTCGATTCTGGTGGTGTTGGGAATGGCTTTCGTATTAGGCCGGCAGGCGTTGAGTTTGGCGAAACACAGACTCGATAGGGCCGCCGCCATATCGTCATCGCTGCACGATTCGATCGCCGGAATCGTGATATCGGTCGACAGCCGGCTGGCGATTACGACGGCAAATGCC
>CAZHVC010000217.1:0-3922 GCA_964535765.1 uncultured Ignavibacteria bacterium
TTATTTTCTTGAAATTAACACCCGCCTCGATGTTGAGCACCCGGTTAGCGAGGCGGTGACCGGGATCGACATGGTCATCGAGCAGATCAGGGTGGCATCGGGTCTCCCCCTAAGCTTCAAACAAGATGATATCTCCATCTCGGGGCATGCCATCGAATGTCGAATCTATGCCGAGGATCCGGCCACGTTTTTGCCGGCAACCGGCAAATTGTATAGATATCGGGAGCCTTCCGGCCCGGGTATCCGCGTCGATTCTGGCGTGGTGGAAGGAGCCGAAATATCGGTCTATTACGATCCTTTGATCGCCAAATTGGTCGCTTGGGGCGGCGACAGAAAAACGGCCTGCGCCAGAATGCGCCGGGCGCTTCAAGAATTCACGATCGCCGGCGTCGTCACCAACCTCGATTTCCATCGTAAGGTTCTGGAAAACGATGAATTCATCGCCGGAAATTTATCGACTCACTTTATCGAACAAAATTATTCAGGCCCGGATACTCCTGATCTGCCGGAACTGCAGTTGGCGGCGATCGCCGCCGTTTTGGCCGAACACCGGTCAAAGCACAAAGCATTCACCTTCGGACGAGATGCCGGCCGCAGCCGCTGGTTGGATTTCGGCAGGCGCATGGGGCTCAGAACAAGTTAGGGGGTCGTTATGAATTATACCGCTCAGGTAGGTTCGAACCGATTCAGAATTGAAGTAAAAGAGAACGGTAGCGGCGGTTTGGAACTGAAACTCGACGACCGACCGATTATTATCGACAAATTCGAATTCGAGTCGAAGAATTCGCTGAAACTGACCATCGGTGGGCGAACCGCCGAGATCGTCGTCGAAAAAAACCGCGAAGACTATCATTGCTGGTTGAATTCCAGATTGATAAAATGCGAGATTACGGACGAAAAATCAGCCCGCTATGGCGGCTTGGCCGGCGGCGGACAGGGAAGCAGACAGGGTTGCTTGCTCGCCGCGCCGATGCCGGGTTTGATTCTCAAAGTCGAGGTCGAGGTCGGGCAGAAGGTTGACAAAGGACAAGGGTTGGTCATCATGGAAGCCATGAAAATGGAGAACGAATTGCGTTGTGCGCATGGCGGAATCGTAAAGGAAATAAAAGTAAAACCAGGACAGACGGTCGATAAAAATCAGCCGCTGATTTTATTCGAATGATTGACAGGGGTATTTGTCCGGGGGCGGCTAAAAATCGGGATGGCGATAAATATTCAAATCGATCAGGCTGCAATCCCTAAAACGGTTCGATATTTTTCACCGCAACCAATTAATCTCTAAAGAAATGACGCATGATGAAAAAGATGTTCTCTTTGCGTTCACGCAAGCGGCGCAGATAATAAGGAAACCAGTGTGTCCCGAATGGGGAATAGATCCGCATTCTATACCCCTTTCGGACCAATTCTCTTTGTCCGGAACGATTGATCCCGTAGAGCATCTGAAACTCGAATTCCCCGTTTCTCTTACCCAAACGTTTGGCTTGATCGATCGCCGCCTCGATCATTTTGTCGTCGTGCGTGGCTATTGCCGGATAATGGCCGTTATTCAATAACATCCCCGCCAACTTGACGAAATTGGCGTTCACCGCCTCTTTCGCTTGAAAAGCCACCTCCTTAGGCTCACGGTATGCCCCCTTGCACAGTCTCACCGAAATCCCCCGCCGGATGCACTCGGCCACGTCGGCCTCGGAGCGGTAAAGATAAGCCTGGATCACCGCTCCTACATTGCCGTATTTTTCGTGCCAGCGATAGACCAAGTTGAGCGTTCTTTCCGTATAAAGAGAGCTTTCCATATCCACCCTGACGAAATTCTTCAAGCCGGCGGCCGTTTCAAGAATCCTGCTTACATTGCCGAAACAGAATTCATCGGAAATGTCCAACCCCATCTGGGTCAGTTTGATCGATATGTGTGAATCTATCCCCGCGGCGGCGATGGTTTTCAACAAGCTGATATAATTGTCGGCGGCGTGGGTCGCCTGTTGCTGACTTCTGACGTTTTCACCGAGGATATCGATGGTGGCGGACATTCCCAGCCGATTGAGCCGCCGAACCGCCTCAATGGCGCTTTCCATAGTTTCACCGGTTATGAACCTTCGGGCAAAAACGGTCAATAGGCTCACATCGACCTCCTCACCTTAATGCAACGCAATCTATCGCCGATGGGGTCGGTTGGCAAGTGAAAATATTCGCAAGGGAGGAGGTAAAAATATGGGGTTATTTGCCGTCGGCCGGCGGATCGGTTCGATCGGCGGCGCTGCTTTCGATATCCAGCATCTTCATCCCCTCGGTGTAAGAGGTGGTGTGCGGCTCCACCACTCGAAGCAGCTTTTGAGTAACCTGGCGGATTCTCAAGGCGCTCTTTTCGATAGTCTCGAGCTTAAGAATGACGTCTTCGGGCAAACGCTCTTTATTTAGAAGAATCAACTGGGTATTGCCGAGTATGGCGGTCAGGGGATTGTTGACCTCGTGATTCACCGCCACGGCCGTTTCGATCACCGAGGCGAGTTTTTCGCCTTTGACGATCGTTTTGTGATCGGCAACGAGATTCTGCAACATTTCCGCTATTTCGGAATAGCCGAGCGGAGTGCCAAGTTCGGCCACCAGCCCTCTGAATCGGGAAAACAGGAATTCCGGATCATGAAACGATCCGCCCATCAATACCGTCAAATTCTCCCCGTTAATTTTGATTTGTTTCCAGACCAGGTCATGAATCTCGACATCTTTGGGGAACGCCGATTTCAGCGAGGCGATGTCCTCGTCTGATGCGTCCTGCGGCACTTTTTTAAGGATTTCCCCGTGATGGGCCGACAGGGTTATGGGCCTGACCTGCTTGCGGCCGATATCCGCCAGCAGACCTGGAGGGTGTTCCGGTCTGCCGGTTATCAATATCAGATTCACCCCGGAGGCCGCAAAACTCCGCAACGCGGCCAACGCCAGAGCACCGATATCAACAGTGGCGCGAGCTCCTCGGGCGGTGAGTATTGCTGCGATAATGCTGGCGCACAGCTCAAGAATCTGCCCCATGATATGACGGAACTGATTATCTGATTCGGCGGCGACTGCGACAATGCCGCCGTAACCGGGCAAAGATTTTATTCTGGCGGCCCAAATCACCGTTCTGGCCGCTCCCTCCAAATCGATCCGGCACGAGCGAGCATCGATTTGGCAAAGGCGGTTATAAGCGTCGTTGATCGTTTTCAGATGCGCCGGATTCCCCTGCGCGGATTCCGAAATAAGTCCGCCGGAGTATTCAATTCTGGCCAGCGCAGCCTCCGGCTTCGCCCAATTCATCAAAGAATTGACCGTTTTGCCGGTCAATGTTTCGGGTGTCGAAAAAGTCAGCTCATGAAGAGATTCGATCAACCCATAAAACGGCCAAATTTCCATCTACTTGATCTTTCTCGATTCCATAAAGACGACTATGACCCGGCCATATTACTTGACAAATTCGAGCCGTGTCAATAAGATATCGGCTCTAAAACAAATATCGGTAGCCAATAAGGGGCGGTTGAATGATTTACGATAAATGCGGCGTCTTTGGTATCACCGGCACGCGAAACGCCGCAACCTTGACCTATTTCGGCCTTTATGCGCTTCAGCACAGGGGGCAGGAATCTTGCGGAATTGCCGCCAGCGATGGCCACCGAATCAGCCTCGCCAATGGGATGGGGAAGGTCAATGAGGTTTTCGCCCTGCCGGGACAATTGAAGAAGCTTAAGGGCCATATGGCGATAGGCCACAATCGCTATTCCACGACCGGTGAATCGATTCAATCCAATACTCAACCCTTGATGATCAATTGTAAATTCGGGCCGCTGGCGATCGCCCATAACGGCAATTTGACCAATTATTTGAAATTGAAAAAAGCCATGGAAGCGGAAGGCTCGATTTTCGGAACCACCTCCGACACCGAGGTCATACT
>CAZHVC010000218.1:0-3914 GCA_964535765.1 uncultured Ignavibacteria bacterium
AAACTATAGTCGCTGCCGAAATGCAAATATTTCCGGTAATCGAGTTCGGCCGAGGTATAGGAAAATCCCGAAGCGACCGCCTTGAACGACTTTTCGACGGAGAGTTTGTAGCGTTGCCCGTAAACCGGCCCGACGATACCCCAAATCACCTTATCCGAAACGTAGGAAACTCCCCCCAGGAGAATATTGGTCGTTCGGTCGGGCGGAGCGAAATAGTCCAAATGTTTCCGGTTGATGGTCATCTGGGAAAGCGAAACGTCGATTCGATTGAATTTGGAAAAAGGATAACTGAAGACACCCATCAAGCCTATCACTCTGTCGGTGAAATAATATTGATTGTAATAATCATAATATAGATTCTTGAAATGAAAAGCGCCGATCGCGTAGTCTATCCGCCCGGCAAGATATTGATACAAGACCTGAATGTTGGATTGATCTATGCTGTTGAACACGTCCGTGGCGATGAAGATATTATGATTCCCCAGCACGTCCGAAACCGCTATATACGATTGCCCGCGGAGGCCGTAAAACGTGTCATAGCTGAAACCGCCCGCTGCAAGGTCAAGGCCGAATTTCGGCGAATATTTCTTCTTGATGAACGAACCGTCCGGCGCCTGATATTTCACCGTATCCTGGAAAAATTCGGTTAGTTCCTTTGGCTTGGTCTGATCTTCACTTTGAAGAGTATCGGTCGAAGCAGTTTCGCCGAAAATCTTGGCTTCACCGGCCTTGAAGATATAGCGGGAAAAATCAAGTTTCGTCGAAACCGTCCCCAGACTGTCTTCGCCGTTTTCGTCCGCCAGTATCTTTCTTTCGGTGAACAATCTGCCGGTCCGGGCGAACTTGGTCGGCGCCAGTTCGCCGGTTTCGGTCACGGGCTTGATATCTTTGATGACCAGAATATCGAATCCGCCGTCGACGAAGGCGCTGACGGCGATCTTTTCACCATCGGGAGACCAGGAAGGCGAAAACAGCCCGCTCAAGACGTCGGTGACCGCGAAGTCTTCGCCTTTATCGAAATCATAAACATAGATATTAGGAATGCCGTTTCTGAATGACGAATAAGCCAGCAGTCTGCCGTCAGGCGAAAAATCGGGTTGAACGCTTCTAGTCGAATCATGGGTGATCGGTCGAATCTTATTTTCGATAAGGTCATAAACAAAAATATTATAAATGCCCGGCTTGTGATTGCTAAGCGAGTCGGATTCAAGCGGCCTGTCGGAGGCGAACGCGATAAGCTGACCATCAGGAGAAAACTTTGGATCGATATCATCATGACCATCGAAGGTCAGGCGATTGAATTCACCGCTTTCGATATCAAGAACATACAGATCGGAATAACCCGCCTTGACGCCAGTGACGATGATTTTGTCGCCTTTCGGAGACCAATGCGGATTCCGCAGAGCCTCAAGCTGGGGTCTGACACGCTTGTATATCTTTTTGGTATCGACATCGATAAACATGAGAGCGTCGGTGCCATGGGATTTCGAGACGAAAACAAGCTTATCGCCTTTGGGCGACCATGACATCCTCGAAAAATACGAATGAAGCGATTCAAGATCGCCGGAACGTTCTCCTTTGATTACCTTGTCGATGACACGGCCGTCGATCGTGGAGATGACGTAAATTTCGTTGAACCTGTCGCTGTAGCCGTCGCGCGGATTGGCTCGGTCGGTGGTTATGGCGATTCTGTCTCCGGAAGGCGACCAGGCCGGATTTTGATTGTAAATCGAGCCGTCCTTGCGATGATCAGTCAAGGCTTTTCCGATTTCGTCCACGGTCTTGCGCTCGGAAATTTCGGGCCAGTAAACCCTTCGTAGCTCCTTTTGCCAGTCGTCGGATAGCTTTTTCATATCCATGCCCATAACCGCCCGCATGGCCTTATTCAGCGACAAAGAGACTTTACCCTTGTTGAACAGCTCCGGAATAGTGGGGGCGCCGTAGTTTTCGACGATGTACAGGATCGCCGCCTGCCCGGCCTTGTAATTGAGGAACCCCTGCATTTGTTCCAGCGGCGGCAGGTAGCCATTGATAACGGCGTCCCTCAGATACATATCGGCCTCGTAATCCCACCCCCGACGGGAGGAATACTCGGCAAACCCTTCGCTTAACCAAAGCGGCGGAGAAAACAGCGCTTGGCGTGAGATAAGCGAACTTATGGCGTTTTCGTACAGAAGATTGAACACGACGGCATGGGTCAACTCATGATGAAGCACATGGCGGAAATCCTCGTAGGAACCGTTAAAAGGAACGACAATCCTGTTTTTGAAAATCTCAGTGAATCCGCCGACACCTTCCGGCAGCAGGTCGGGGATTACGTTCGTCTGCTGGAATTCGTTGGTCGAGGAGTAGATAATTACCGGAACGCGGACCGTTAGAACATGGTTCAACTGGCTGGAGACTTCTTTGTAAGCATCTTCAAGCACGCGGGTTGCATAAACGGCTATCGTGTCCTGCCCCCTATAAAAGTATATATCGAAATTGCGCGTTTGAATCGTGTACCAATCAAGCTTGTTATATTGCACCTTGTTTTGGCCGAAATACTCGTCTTGGGCTAAACCTGAGGAAACCAAAAGAAGGAGAAATGGAATTATTTTTTTCAACTTGATATTCTCCTGAACCATAAATTAATAACGTAGCGAATGTCGCTCTTGTTCCAAAGCCGGTTCATACGCTCACTCTCTTTATATCGGCTCCGAGGAGCGATAGTTTCTTTTCCAGATTCTGATATCCGCGGTCTATATGATAGACGCGCAGGATTTCGGATTGTCCCTCGGCTGCAAGCGAGGCGACAACCAGTCCGGCGCCAGCCCTTATATCAGAGGCCATTATCGATGCCCCGCGCAGCCTTTCGACACCGGTTATCACCGCCTCGTCGCCGGCGATTTTGATTTGCGCCCCCAGTCGAGTCAGCTCCATGACGTGGGAAAATCTTTCCGTAAAGACCGTCTCCCTGATATGGGATATCCCCTTGCAGCAGCAGGCAAGAGCCATCATCGACGCCTGCAGATCCGTGGGAAATCCGGGATAAGGGAAAGTCGTAATATCGAACGCCCTCAATCTATCGGCGCCGCGCACAATCAGCCTGCCGCCGTCGATCGTAAAGGACATTCCCGCCTCGGACAATTTGTCGAGCACCATGCTCATCGAATCGACGCATTCCTTGGCCATGGCGATTTCGCCGCCTGCCGCTCCCACCGCGGCCATCAACGTCCCAGCTTCGAGGCGATCCGGCATAACGTCGTGGTCGGCAGGATTCAATCTAGGCACCCCCTCGATTCTCATTATCACATTGCCGGCGCCGGAAATTTTGGCTCCCGCACGATTGAGAAATCCGGCCAGATCGACGACCTCGGGATCGCAAGCGGCGTTTACGATGACGGTTTCTCCTTTGGCAAGACAGGCGGCCATCATGGCGTTCTCGGTGCCTGTGTGCGAAGGTTTATCGAAATGAATATGTGTGCCTTTCAAGCCCGAGTTCGCCTCGGCGATAATGTAGCCCTGATCCTCAACAAGGGACGCTCCGAGACGGGAAAACGCTTTAAGATGATAATCGACTGGTCGCGGGCCGAGAACGCACCCCCCCGGCAACGATACTTTGGCCCTGCCGAAACGTGCCAGCAACGGCCCCATCACCAAAAACGAGGCCCGCATCTTGCGCACGAGATCGTAGGGGGCCTCATAGCGGGAAAGATCGGAGCAATCCATGGTTATCGATTTGTCTTTTTTGTTCCATTCGATTTTTGCTCCGAGGTATTCGAGGACCTTGATCATCGTTTCGATATCGGCCAATTCCGGAATGTTTCCGATAGTGCATTTGCCCTTTTCGATCAGCAGTCCGGCGGCAAGTATCGGCAGGGCGGCGTTTTTCGACCCCTGAAGTTCGATTTCACCATGTAGCCTCCGTCCTCCCC
>CAZHVC010000219.1:0-3913 GCA_964535765.1 uncultured Ignavibacteria bacterium
ATGTATTCGACAGCCTGCTTTTCTATGTGGACAGCAATCTTGTTTTCGTCGATACCCTTCTTCCCTATTCCTACCTCTGGGCGACGGCTGCCTATCGCGACAGCAGTTATCACTGGCTTAAAGTGGTCGCCTTCGGCCTTACCACCGCAAGCGACAGCATTCGGGTCGAAGTGATAATACCGGGCGGGGCGATAAAGATAATATCGCCGATGTCCGGAACTATCTTGATCGATACGGTCAGGATCAAGGCGCGCCAGGCGGCGGCATATTCGTTCGATAGCGTTCTGTTCAAGATAAACGGCCTTACGGCCGGCAGGGACGACACTGCCGAACTCGATTCATCAACCGGCCTGCCGCTCATGGTGTTCGCCTTTCTTTTGGATGTATTGGGGTATCAAGATAATACGACGCTTTTGCTGACGGTTGAAGCGTTCGAAAATGGTAATCTTTTCAGATCGGGTTCGATTCCGGCCTATGTGCTGTTCGACACGGTTCGCGGTCAATTCGATTTTCTATCGACGTTCGCCTTGGCTGCGCCGGCGCAAAGGGTGGCCACGGAGGGAGGCCATCTTTGTGCTGCCATGGGCACAAACGGCGTTCTCGGGATCGATGTCACGGTTGCTTCGTCACCGCAAGCCGGATATCTGCGCAATACCAGTGGATTCGCCTATGGAGTCGATATCGCCGCTTCCTACCTGGCCATAGCCGACGGCGACCAGGGGGTCGAAAGGCTGAAAATCGTAACCCCGGATTCATTGTCGCCGGCAGGATATGTCAACACCGCCGGAATAAGCAGAAACGCCAGGATATCGGGCGATTTGATTTTCGTTGCCGATCTGGACGCTTTGCAGATAATCAAGATAAACGGCAATACTTTGACGGCTGAGGCGCAGGTAACGTTACCCGGAGGGTTGGTAGTCGATGTCGATGCCCTCGACAGAATCGCATTTGTGGCCGACTATTCCGGAATCACCGCAATAGACGCCTCCGCCTCGGCTTCGCCGGTGGCCCGCTCGCGTTACACGGCGATAAACGGTCAGGCAAGATCGGTTGCGGTCATCGATACGTTCGTCTTTCTGGGCACGACCGCGGAGATATTGAAACTATCCTGTGCCGATGTTGATTCGCTGAAATTCATTTCGCGCCTTGCATATGCATCGGGGATAACCGGCGTTTTCGCCACCGATTCGGTCCTGTTCGCCTCGATCGGCGGCACCAGCGGCGGCGCAGCGGCCATCGATTACCGGAATCAGGCGGCGATGGTTCAATTGCACCAATACGTCAATAACGACAATTGCAGCGATATCTGCGCCGACGGGCCCTTTGTTTACCTGGCCGGCCAGACCAAAATAGATATTTTGCGGTTCGTCCCCTGAGAACCGGGCCCAACCCGGCCGCATCGATTCAGAGTCGAACCCCGCTCCGAAAAATCAGCTCATCCTCAGGCCAATTCACCTGCAACAAAACAGTTGACCGCAATTGAACGGACAGCTATACTCTCGTGGAATTCGTTCAAATAGGCGCATAATTTCGGGAGGATGAATGGCCATACCGATAGAGTTGATCGTCGATCGCCAGATCCGCAGATGGGAGCTGGAAAAATCCAGGCCGGAATCGGTAATCTCGGCCAAGCGAGCCGAAGGGCCGATAATAACCATCTCCCGGCAGCGCGGCTCCAACGGCAGTCTGGTTGCGGAATTGCTGGCCGGAATGACCGGATTTACTCTTATCAGCCGCGATATAATCGATCAAATAAGCGCCGATATCGGCGTTCAAAAAAGATTGGTCGAAACGCTCGATGAAAGCGTCCGCTCGTCGTTCGAACTCTGGGTCGAGGGGTTGTTCAAGGGTCGGATCGTCGATTCCTCCGATTATATCAAAAGCCTGGCCAGGATAATCGGGGCGATCTCACAGCACGGCTATTCGATCATCGTCGGGCGGGGAGCTAATTTTCTGCTGGGAATGCGCCGCGGTTTCCACGTCCGGATAGTGGCCGATTATGACTTCCGGGTCAAGTCGATCGCCGCTCGAAAAAAAATGAGCGAGGGCGACGCCCGCCTCGACATCGATCATACCGATGAACAAAGGCGGAAATTCGTCAAGACGCATTTCGGCGCGGATATCGATGATCCCCGCGCCTACGATATCGTGATCAACGGCACCTATTTCACGCCGGAACAGATGGCCAGAACGATTCTGGGTGTGTACCCGACGAAGGTTTTACCGTGATCCGCCGGATAAGCAAATTTAAGGTAAACGGCGGCGACAAGTCCAGCCAGCCAGAATCGGCTTTATTGAAAGGGCATTATGAAAGTAAATGACATTCTTCGGGCCAAAGGCTCCGATGTGGCAACGATCACCGGAGAACAAACGGTGGCCGAGGCTTTAAATCAGATAGTCGACCGCAAGGTCGGCTCACTGGTGGTTGTCGATAACACCGGTTTCCCCGAGGGGATAGTGACCGAACGTGATATCGTCAGACTGGCCAAAGAAAAAGGCCAGGGGAAATGGCGGGCGCTGCGGGTAAGAGATGTAATGACCAAGAACATCATCATCGGCCTTCCCGAAGACGATGTCGAATACATAATGAAGCTGATGACGGCCAACAGATTCAGACATGTGCCTATCATGAAAGAGGGGAAACTGGCCGGGCTGGTTTCGATCGGCGATATCATAAAATCGCTGTTGTCCGATTTCGAAGCCAACAACCGTTATCTGACCGATTATATCGCCAACAAATACCCCTGTTGAGCGCTAAAAAACAGCCGCAAAAATCAGCCGGAGGCCGGCAACTTCGCTAATCGCCGAAAACAGGCGCGGTCGCCTGCAATTGCTCGCCGTAGTATGACCGTTGGCCGCAGGTGACGGAACAAAACCCGATTGCCGGAAAAGCGATTAGAAGCGATCCCTACGATTTCCTCTTTAGCCGCAAAAAAACACCCCTCAAAACTGAGGGGTGCCGGCGAATTCAGCCCGAAAACGATACTGGCTAACGATACGATTTTCGCAACTCCGCCGCCAGGTCCTTTATTTCCTGCAGATCCATCACCATGGCACTCCAACCATACCACAGGGAATAGTCGGGATTGGCGTGGAACGTTCCCTGGAAAGCCCGCATCCGATGTTCAAGATGCATTTCGAACAGCTTCTGCTCGATCCGGGTCGGCGCATCATGGAAGGTCAACAGGTCGGGGAAAGGATAAGCATAGCCGGCAGGCTTGGCCAGTATGCCGTCTTTATAAAGATCGGCGACTATTCTGATCGCTTCCGCCAGAAGGTGGTCGGCCTCGCGGATCATGTCATCACCCTTTTTGAGTTCGGCGCGGGCGAAATTCTCCGAATGACATTCTCCGCAAACCTTGATCATTTTGTTGCGTTCGAGATCGAACGATTCCTGAGTCAAGCGGGCGACGTCGGCGGCTTTCACTACGTCAAGCCGCCCGGTCGGTTGCCCGGCCGGATCAAGCACGCCCAAAGCCTGCAATATCGTGATTTGATCGGCTTTCCATTGCTGGTCTTCGGGCAACGGCAGACGGACGGCCAAAAACCCCCAGGCCGTTCTGACTTCATGATTGCCGCCGGTCATATGGCAATGCTGACAGGTCGGGGCGGGCGTCGATTCGGGCAGAACGCCGCTTTGTTTCAACAGGTGACGCACGCCGTGTTTCGAGGCTGAATACATCTCCCATTGAGGATGGTCGAAACCCATATGGCAAGTCTGGCAGGCTTGAGGCTGCCGCGCCTCGGCCAGCGAAAAAGTGTGCCGTGTATGGCAAGCATCGCAGGAGGCATTACCGAAGGTGGAGCCGTTGCTTTTGAGTTGTTTGACTTCCTCCTCCGATTTCAAGCCGATTTTGTGGCAGCCGCCGCATCCTTTCATCCCCTCGATCAAAGCCATCGGGTGGTTGTGGGT
>CAZHVC010000220.1:0-3898 GCA_964535765.1 uncultured Ignavibacteria bacterium
GGCAAGGCTTTTTCGAAAATCTGAATTGCGTTTTCGAAAACGATCCCGGTCGGTTCGCCGTTCGAAAATCGTTTTATCAGGCCCCCCGGTGGGTCCGCAGTCGAATAATCGACTCCCGCCGCTTTCAAGGCCGCCGAATTCACCCACACGGCATGGCCGTCTTTGGAATACAAATAAACGGGATTATCGGGGCAGATTTTATCAAGTATCGTCTTATCGGGGAAGGCGACCCCCCAACTGTTTTTATCCCAGCCGCGGCCGACAAGCCAGCTTCCCTGAGGAATCTTTCTGGCGGCCACGCTAATAAGGGTGATCGCCTTGTTCATCGTATTTGCCGCCGATAAATCGACGCGTTGCAGACTCAACCCCAGACCCAACAGGTGCAGATGACAATCGATAAATCCCGGAATTACCACGTTTCCGTTCAGATTGATCGTTTCGAAGCCGCGCCTTTTTAAGTCCTTCAGCTTGACGGCCGGTCCGATATCGAAAATCAATCCATCGAATACGGCGATCGAATCCGCTTTCAACCTATCAGGACCATAAATCACGGCATTGGTAAATAGCTTCTTCATAAATTGGCTCCCGGAACCCGGTAATCGCCCTCGCGACGGGTGATTTGTAGGGAGTCGAGTTTTTCCAGTATCGGTATCATATATTTCCTCGTTGTTCCCAGATGGTCTTTAAGTTGGGATGCCGTGGCCTTCCCTTCATGCGTCAGAAAGGATGAAATTCTGGCCGCCACGGCGGCAAAGTCGTCTCTGGTGAACAGCACGCCGCCGTTCAATTCAATAATCTCCCCCTGGTCGCGAAGAAAATTGATAACGATCTCATAAGCGGGATTTTCGGCGATGAATTCCTTTTTCAGCGGCGATGACAGCGGTTTAGCCGAAAGGATTTCTTTCAAACGCTGCGCCAGTTCTTCCTGGTCTGATCTCAGGTGCGGCAAGTATCCCTTGATTTTTAACAAACCGCTCGTCTGCTCCAGTTCGCCCAGCGAAATCATATGCTCGATGATTCTCGATACCTCCGCGATCGGCAATCTCAATTTTCGAGATAAATCCCCCGGAGCAATGCCGGCAGCCCAGGGTTGCTGCCGGTGAAAATCATTCAGCAGTTTTTTGACGGAATCTACGTATTTATCAAGGTAGCTCTTTTCGACTATTTCTGTTCCTGATTTTACCACATTCCGGGCACCGGCCAGATATTTGTTTAGCTCTTCCTCCGTGAAACGACTGTTTAGTTTAAGTCGCTTGATATCGAGACGTCCGAACCGGGCAAGGTCGGTTTCCACGATCGATTCGATATCAAGTCGACTGCGTTTTTTCAATATTTCCACCTGACGGGATTTGGGCAGCTTGATCCCCGTGTAGTCCCAGTCCAGAACCAGGCCGCCGCCGGCCGTTGCCACAGGAGAGATTTGTCTGATGATAAATCTGTCCCCGATACGGCAACAAATTTTTTTGTTCAACCTGATCACCGCCAATCCTTCGGAGTCGGCCTCAAGTCTGTCGCAATCCAAAAATTTCACCTTGCCGATCGCCCCGGCGGTTCCCAGATAGAACTTGACTTCGGCGCCGTTTTTCAATGGAGTCGGCAATCCCGGCAACGTATTTACTTTAGCCGCAATTACAGAAGTCGGCTGAAATCTGCCCGGCAAAACCAATGCCGAACCTCGTACGGCGTCTTCACGCTCGGCCCCACTGATATTCGCCGCCACACGGCTGACCGGCACCGCCCTTTCGATCACCCGTTTGTGATTCTGTAGAGATCGCACTCGGACCCGTTTCCCGGTTGGACATAATTCGAGTTCCTGACCGGTTTGAATGGCGCCTTCGATCAAAGTTCCCGTCACCACGGTTCCTGAGCCCCTGGCGATGAAACTCCGATCGATAAAAAGCCGCGGTGAATCGAGGTTTCTGGCAAGCGGCACCCGTTCGAGCATCGCCTTGATCGCCGCCACGATTTCATTTTTACCTTTTTCATCCGGCGCGCTGAAACAGATGATCGGCGAATGCTCGAGAAAAGTCCCTTTTGTCCGTGAGCGTATTTCCTGGCTTTGCAACTCGACGGTTTCTCTATCGACGATATCGACCTTGGTCAGTATGATCAGCCCGGATTTTATGTCCAACAACGATAGGATCTGCAGATGTTCGGTTGACTGGGGCATCCAGCCGTCATCGGCGGCGACAACGAAAAGAGCAGCATCTATCGAACCTACGCCGGCCACCATATTTTTGATAAACCGCTCGTGCCCGGGGACATCGACGATACCGACTGTTTTGTCGCCGGGCAGATCCAACCAAGCGAACCCAAGATCTGTGGTCAGACCGCGCTCTTTCTCCTCGGGCAGTCTGTCCGGGTCCATACCGGTCAAGACTTTCACCAGGGTGGACTTGCCGTGGTCTATATGACCTGCGGTGGCGATTACATGCATGCTTTCAAAGCCCTTATTATCTCTACATCTTGTTCCGGAAAAACGGTCATCAAATCGATTGTTATTTTGCCTTTGTTATTGCGGGCGATAATCGGAGGATTCCATCGTCTCAGCGCCTCGTCAAGACCGTCGGTGATTTCCGTAACGTTGATTCCGTAACTTTCGATTTCAGCCAGCGGTGTCGATCCCCCTCCTGCGGCGCTCCGAAGCGGGGCAGGTTTTATCGGCAGACCGGGCAGCTCATCACATATTCGTAGTGCCCGAATACGCAGATCGTCAGCGGTGTTGCTCATAATCTTTCCGATGCCGATATTCCAGTTTCCGATTAGATAAAAATACAACGTTCGTTCGAGCGCACAGAGACATAGTTTATCCGGTCTGACGGGCCGGTAGAGCGGATGTTTGTTGAGCCTTTCGATATGCTTTCTTTTCCCCACTATTATTCCCGCCTGCGGTCCACCCAGCAATTTGTCTCCTGAAAAGCAAACCAGATCCGCCCCCGATTTAACCGCTGAGCGTATTTCCGGCTCGACCCTCAACTCTTTGCGGCCGAAATCGGTATGCATCCCCGACCCGAGATCGTAAAGGCTGACGATTTTGTATTTCCTCGCCAAAGCGGCCACGTCGGAGGGAGCCGCCTCGGAAACGAAACCGATCTGCGCAAAATTGGAGCGGTGGACTTTCAGCAGCAAGCCGGTATCCTTGCCGATAGCGCGGCGGTAGTCGTCCAACACGGTGCGGTTGGTCGTTCCGATCTCGCGCAACCGGGCTGCCGATGCCTCGATAACGTCCGGAATACGAAATCCGCCGCCTATTTGGATCAGCTCGCCGCGTGATACCACAACCTCACGATTCCTGGCGAAGGCGTTCACTATCAGCATAATAGCCGCCGCACAGTTGTTGACCACCAGACCGGCTTCGGCTCCGGCCAGCACGGCGGCCATCTCCCCGGCCAGTTCACCTCTTTTCGAACGCGACCCGGCTACGACATCGAATTCGAGATTGCAGTAACCCGAGGCTATTTCGGCCACCTTTTCCATTATCTCGATTTCGATAGGCGAACGGCCGAGGTTGGTATGCAAAACAACACCGGTGGCGTTTATCACCGGTTGGATAAAACACATCTGCCGGAATTTGAAATCGCCGATGACTCTTTCGGCAATCTGGTCGGCTGTCGGTAATCCGCCAGATTTCTTTGACTGTTTTCGAGCGTTTTCGATAACGGATTTTACTACATGGGAAACATAGGCAAACGACCATTTTTCAAACAGCGGCTTTATGTCTTCCCGTTCTAAAATCGCGGATACCGCAGGGATCTGTCTCAACTTCTGATTACTTTTACGGGCCATTGTTCTTTTTCGACCACTCTGCCGATAATCCAGTACTTCTGTCCGAGTTCGCCGAATCGGCGTTCGAGAATCCCGGACTGTTCACGCGGGATCGATATAATCAGCCCACCCG
>CAZHVC010000221.1:0-3861 GCA_964535765.1 uncultured Ignavibacteria bacterium
CTGCGCGCCGGCAGGGCGATCGACGCCGGCCAAGCAAGGCTGATTTATCTCACCGTCAAGCCGAGCGCCTTTTCGATAATCGTCGGCAAAAAAGCGGGGATAGCAGTCAGAAGAAACAGAATCAAGCGGATAATCAGAGAATTCATGCGTCAGAATAAAAATCTCTGGCCGCAGGATACTCAGTTGGTGATCCAAATCAACGGCCCGGTGGACGACGAGCAATTCCTGATAGATTCAATCAGGCAATCGCTTCAGACAATCGCCAAAGGAGCATAAGCGCCCCATGCTGTCCAGAATGCTGGCCTATTTGATCAGACTTTACCAGGTCAGTCTCGGCCTGATTTTTTCGGGTAACTGCCGCTATTATCCGACCTGTTCCGAATATGCCAGGCAGGCGTTGCTGAAAAAAGGCGTTTTCAAGGGTCTGGCGATGGGAGCATGGCGGCTGCTTCGCTGCAATCCGTTCAGCCGCGGCGGCTATGATCCGGTCGACTGATAAATGATCGTGTTGGGGAATTATGGATAAGAAGGCAATAATCGGTTTTGTTTTATTGATGTTGCTGCTGATAATCTGGCCGTATTGGAATCGCCTTTTCTACAATCCACCACCGCCTGCTTCGCCTGATACCACCGCCGCGACTGCGCCAATCGATACGGCCGAGGCGGAAACGGCGCCGCCGATCGGTCCGCTTTCGGTCGCCCAACCGGAAACCGCTTTCAAGCCGCCGGCGGAACCCGAACGCCTGATTCGGGTCGAAAACGAGGATTATATAGCGGTTTTTTCTACCTACGGCGGGTTGCTGAAATCGTTCCAGTTGAAAAAATACCAAACGGAGACGCAGGGGAACGGCCACGGACCGGTCATGCTCGTAGATTCGATCCTGTCGTCGATCGGGAGCGTTCCCGGGGTGTTGACGTTATCTTCCGATGTTTCGCCTTATCCGGTGAACCACCTTGCCTATGAAGTTGAGGGCTCCGATATTTTTTTGAAGAAAGGCGATCCGCCGGCCAATCTGGCTTTTGTCGTCCGCGGGCCCGACGGGGCCTATCTGCGGCGCGAATACCAATTTTCGGCTACAGGGTATCGGTATGCCTTTTCGCTGAATATAAAGAAGCCGGCCGCCTTCGGACTGGATAAAAAGATAACTATCGGCTGGTTCAAGCCGATCATGCCGACGGAAAAAGACCTGCGTGAAGATCTCGGCAAATTCGCCGCATTTTACAATATGGGCGGCGAGGTTGTCGAGCACAGCAAAATCGATAGGGAACACACGGTTCAGGTTTTCACCGGCAGCTCCCGCTGGGTGGCCGTGCGGACCAAGTATTTCGCCAGCGCCATAATCGCCGGAGCGCTCGAAGGTAACGAGGTGGCCATTCATGGCACTCAGGCGACGCTGTTCGGACCCGACAAAAAGCAACATGATTGGAAAAAGTTCGCCGCCGGAATCACTTACGAAATTAAAGGTGATTCGTTCGCGGCGGATTTCCAGCTCTACAGCGGGCCGCTCGATTATTACCTGCTGGAAGACATCGGATTCGGCCTCGGCAAACTGGTGGATCTCGGCTGGGCGCCGTTCCGGCCGTTCGCTATCGCCATCCTCTGGATATTCGTGAACCTGCACAAAATTCTTTTCAACTATGGCGTGGTTATAATCGTTTTCTCCGTTCTCATGAAACTCGTTTTCTGGCCGCTCACCCGAAAAAGCTCCGCCTCGATGTATCGCATGAAAGAGCTTACGCCGAAACTGCAGGAGCTGCGCGCCCGCTATAAAGACGATCCCCAGAAAATGAACATGGAGACCATGAAGCTCTACCGCGAATTCGGTGTTAACCCGTTCAGCTCGTGTCTGCCGCTACTGATTCAGTTGCCGATTTTCTGGGCGCTCTTTTCGGTCTTGAAAAACTCTATCGAAATACGGGCCGCCGAATTGATACTATGGATAACCGACCTTTCCCAGAAAGATCCTTATTATGTCCTGCCGATCGTAATGGGAATATCAATGTATATCCAACAGAAATTGACGATTACCGATCCGAAACAGAAACTGCTGGTCTATTTCATGCCGATCTTGTTTACTTTTCTGTTCGCCCAGTGGCCGTCGGGATTGGTGCTGTATTGGACCGTATTCAACGTCGTCAGCATATTCGAACAACTGAGCATAAAACGCAAATTCGAGGAAAAAAAAGCGGTCGCTTCTTGATTTCCGGCAACAGCTCCAATCGATTGACCGGCGGCCGAGAAGACCGCCATGCAACCATAGAGTCTCGCCGGTCGATCGAATGACAACTCCCTTGCCTCGGGAGCGCCTATAAGACGGCACCCCAATCGGTGCGGCAGTCGAATCCCAAAAGAAAAATTAAGCTATTCGGTAACGTCTTGAAGAAGACGGTCGACTATTGCGAGTGAGTTAACACCCTCGGCCTCGGCGGCAAACGAGGTTACGATCCGATGCCGCAATACCGGCCTGGCGACCGCCCGGACATCATCGATTGAAGGCGTGGGGCGGCCGTGGAGCACGGCTCTGGTTTTGGCACCCAGTATAAGATACTGGGAAGCGCGCGGCCCGGCGCCCCAGGTTACCCAGTTCTTGATATAATCGGGGACGGAACCATCGCCGCCTCGTCGCGTGGCCCGGGCAAGTTTCACGGCGAATGCGATGACATGATCCGAAACCGGCACCCTTCTTACGAGGCCCTGCAACTCGAGAATCTCCTCTGCTTTCATGATAACCTCGACGCTGGATTGATAGGCCGAGGTCGTTTTTCTGACGATCTCGTTTTCCTGTTCCTCGGATGGATAATCGACCGAGATATTGAACATGAAACGGTCGAGCTGTGCCTCGGGCAAAGGATATGTCCCTTCGAGCTCGATAGGATTCTGAGTGGCAAGCACGAAAAACGGCTGGTCGAGCTTGTAGGTCGATCCGGCGGCCGTTACCTCGTTTTCCTGCATCGCCTGCAACAGCGCCGCCTGGGTTTTCGGCGGCGTCCGATTGATCTCATCGGCCAGCACGATATTGGCGAAAACCGGTCCTTTGACGAACCTGAACTCGCGCGCTCCGCTGGTTCGATTTTCCTCGATCAGTTCGGTGCCGGTTATATCCGAGGGCATCAGGTCGGGGGTGAATTGAATACGCGAGAATTTCAGGTCAAGCGTTTTGGCAAGCGTGGAGATCATCAAGGTTTTGGCCAGACCCGGCACGCCCACCAGCAAGCAATGACCCCGGGCCAGGATGGCAATCAAAAGTTCCTCGATCACCCTATCCTGGCCGACTATGACTTTACCCAGTTCTGATTTTATCCGGCCGAATCCTTCTTTCAGCCGGGCCATCGTTTCAAGGTCATGTTTATCGGAAACCATCAATCCTCCGCCGTCTTCGTTTAGGCGTAATCATATCCGAACGCCGGATACAAACCAGCCTGAATTTTGCCTGTGCCTATTATACGCATGGGGAAAGGCAGGATAAACAGCTTTTTTCGTCAATGGTTGTTTTTGATTCTCCGGCCGAAAATCATTTCCCTTAAGGTAAGCGCTATGATTTTCAGGTCGAACACCAAAGACCAGTTTTCCACATAGTACAAATCATAACGCGTTCGTTCGTTTATCGAGGTATCCCCCCGCAGACCGTTCACCTGCGCCCAGCCGGTCATCCCCGACTTGACCCGATGGCGTTGAAAATAACGAGGAATACCCTCGCGGAATTTTTCCACGAACGACGGCTGCTCCGGCCGCGGCCCGACTAAACTCATTTGCCCCATCAACACGTTAAGCAGCTGCGGCATCTCATCGATATTGCTTTTGCGCAAAATGCGCCCCAACCTTGTCTGGCGCGGATCGTTATCCACGGTCCAGGCCGGCGG
>CAZHVC010000222.1:0-3860 GCA_964535765.1 uncultured Ignavibacteria bacterium
TGATGACTCCGGAGCGGTGGGCCGCCGCTATCGCCGGATGGATGAGGCCGGCACGCCCTATTGCATCACGGTTGACGGCCAATCGCTTCAGGATGAAACCGTAACCCTGCGCGAACGAGACAGCATGGCCCAGACAAGGCATAAAATTTCCGAATTGGTGCAGATCATAGAGAGCCGGTTGGCTTGAGCAGATCCTGCCCGGTTATGGCCGGCCGGCAAATCGGCGATATCCCAATTTGGCAAAATTTTGAGAATTGGCCATCATTTTTTAGTTGTCGAATCGCCAACCTCAGGGTAAAAAACAGGTTCAATTTCTAAATATCCGGTCGGATCGGCGCCGCCTGCGAAACCAGATCGTTGTTTTGGGTGTTCATGATCGCAGTATTTGTATGCTTCAAGGGTGGCTTTTTATTCGCTTTGGCCGAGGTTGCACGGTGCTTGATTATGCTTGAAAATACAATTATTTTCATTAAATTTAGAAAGTCCGGGATTCGATTTCGAACCCGATTTTCGATACGGATGGCAAAGTAAACTTCGGGGAGTTTTTATGAAGTTAATCAGCTTATTCGTAATTTTGACGGTTTTTATGTTGGTGATGACGGCTTCGGCCATGCCGCCGCACCCAAGAGTTATCGAAATGATTAATCGGGGGGAGATCGATAAGCCGATATTCATGCAAAACCCTGATTTTTTCGCAGAAAAGGGGATAAATCAAGGCAAGCCGAACCGGTTGGCGGCGTTGGATCAACCGACCGGGCAATTCAAAGCGTTGGCGATTCTGGTAAAGTTCACCGATAAGAACAATCAAACTGCGGCATCTTATTTTGACAACTTGATTTATGGCGTAAGCGGCAGCACCGTCCGCAATTTTTATTCGGCCGCTTCACGGGGGAGTCTCGATATAGTGACCGTGAATCTACCCTCGGCCTTGGGATGGCGGACTATGCCGCAGACTTACGCTTATTATGTTGATGGCAATTATGGATTCGGCAGTTACCCCCATAATGCCCAGAAACTGGCCGAGGACGCCGTGTGGGCGGTAAATTCCTCCGTCGATTTTTCCCAGTATGACAACGACGGTGACGGAACCGTCGATGCGCTGTTCATCATCCACGCCGGGCGCGGCGCCGAATACAGCGGCAGCGTCAACGATATCTGGTCTCACGCTTGGGAATGTCAGGTCGATCCTTATGTGGACGGGGTTTGGGTCAACGGCTATTCCATGGAACCCGAATACTGGTCGAGCCCGGGCGATATGACCTGCGGTGTGTACGCTCATGAACTCGGCCATGTTTTCGGCCTACCCGATTTCTATGATTACGATTATGACTCGCGAGGTCTCGGCGATTGGTCATTGATGGCCGGCGGAAGTTGGAACGGCAGCAACGGCAACTCGCCGGCGTTTCCCGACGCTTATTCGCGGGTTTTCCTCGGATTCGCCACGGTCGTCAATGTAACCACCAACAGCACCGGCGTCCAGATTCCGGCGGTGGCTGATTCGGGAATCGTTTACAGGCTCTGGACCAACGGGGCATCGGGAAGCCAATATTTTCTGGCCGAGAACCGCCGCCAGATCAGCTACGATGCGGCCTTGCCGTCGCAAGGGTTGCTGATTTATCATGTGGATAATACGGTCAGCGGAAACAATAATCAATGGTATCCGGGATATACCGACAACGGCCATTACCAGGTTGCCCTCGAGCAGGCGGACGGCGATTGGGATTTGGAGCAGGATATCAACAGCGGGGACAACGGCGACCCTTATCCGGGCAGTTCGATCAACCGCACCTTTAATTACAACAGCACTCCGAATTCGCGGAGTTATACCGATGCCAACACCTACGTGGCGATCACCAATATTTCGAACTCGGCTTCCATTATGACCGCGGATTTATCGGTGAGTAATGCCCCCTCGGCGCCGGCGCAGATTGCGCCGCAGAACGGATCTTACACCAGCAATCGCCGACCGACGTTCGATTTTTCAGACGTCGGCGGTGCTACCCGCTATCATATTCAGATCGACAATAACTCCAATTTCGCTTCCCCGGAGTTCGAAAACAGCAATCTGACCGTTTCGCAATATACTCCGGCGACCAACATGGCCGAGGTAGTTTTTTACTGGAGAGTGAGAGCATTCAACGGCACGGTGTGGTCGGGATGGTCCAGCGCCTGGACCGTCGGAATCGACGCCACAGCTCCCGGGGCTCCCACGGGATTGCTTGCCAACGGCGCCAATCCCAGTCCCTGGACATCGAATTCGACCTTTGAAATCACCTGGACGAATCCGAGCGATTTCAGCGGCATCAGGCGGGCACTGTATCGTCTGGGTTCGCCGCCAACAAATTATTTCGACACAACCGGTTCGATGCCATATTCGCCGTCCTCGATAACGCTCGGTATTTCTGGAGTTACCAATCTATATGTATGGGTTCAGGACAACGCCGGCAACGTCAATCATCAAAATTTCGCCATGGTGGTCCTGCAATATGACGGTATCCGGCCGCAAAACAGCATGGCCATTTCGCCCGACACCTCAGCCAGCCGGGCGTTTGCGGTGAGCTGGACAAGAGGGATGGACAGCGGCGGCTCGGGGCTATCGGGGAGGTACGATATCTGGGTGAAAATCAATGCCGAGGCCTGGTTCTTGTGGCTGAACGACGTGGCGGAAACGACGGCGATATTCGTCGGCGATCATGGGGACACTTATCGTTTCGAGGCTTTAAGTATCGATAACGCCGGCAATGTGGAATATTTCAGCGGCGCTGGAGAAACAACGACTTTGGTCGATACTCTGGCTTACCTTCCCGGTGATGCCAACCGTGATGGTTCGGTCAGGGGTTCGGATGTAACTTATCTGGTAGGATATTTCAAAGGGACCAATCCGCCACCGAACCCGATACTGGCCGGAGACGCCAACGGCGATTGCCTGGTTATGGCCGGTGACGTAACCTATCTTGTGCGTTATTTCAAGGGTCTTGGCTCGGCGCCGGTTCGGGGAAGCTGCCGCTAGAATTAGATATCGGTGCGGTGGCCGAGGGGAGCGAAGGGATACGCGATGAACCGGTGGAGGTTCCGTCAAGAAAAATATTCCTCGGATATGGATTTCTTCGCCAATCGCCTTGCCCGTCACCCTCGTTTGAATATCATAGTTGATTCTCAGGCATTTGGTTCATGGCATACCATTGGATCCGCCGCCGACTTTCGCCCGGAAGAGTTATGGTCATTGCTTGTAAGGCCGCCGTCATAATCTTGAACATTCGGAAAACCGCCGAATATAAAACGATGTCGATGTATTGATTGACAGCGGCGACCGGGATTGATATACTGAAAATCCATGAAAAATGGTTTACTGGTAATATGTATATCTGCACTTGTGGCATTCCATTACGTTGCTCCCGTCTTCGGGCAAAAATCCGATGTGCGCGGACGGATCACGACCGGACCGGCCATATCGCTGGTGACGCTGGCGGTGAATCCATTCGCATTGGATCGGAGTTTCGATTCGGCTGATTCGGCCGTGGCCGAGAGTCTTCGACAGATACTCGAACGCGATCTATTATTCACATTATATTTCAACATCGTGCGGCCCGATTCGGTTTTCCTGCACGATTTCGCCGGCGGCCGGATGAGTCTTGACGACTGGATTTACGTCGGGGCGCAGATGCTGGTCGATTGTCGGTTGACGAAAAACGAATCGATGCTGGCGATGAACGTCGAGGTCGTGGATGTGATGCGCAACCGTCTGGTTTATTCCCACGAATTTCTCGGAGAACCCGGGCGGTATCGATATCTGGCCCATCGGGTGGCCGACGACCTTCTTTACAATTTGACCGGGGAACGAGGCGTGGTTTTTTAAAGAA
>CAZHVC010000223.1:0-3850 GCA_964535765.1 uncultured Ignavibacteria bacterium
GACCAGCTGACCCGAAAACGGCCGCCGGTATCGGCTATTTTTCTGTCTTTCGGATCAATCGCCGTGACGATCAATTCATAAGGCCCCGGTTTGAAATGCGCCAGATCGAATTCTTGAATCAACGGTCGGCCGGAAGCCCACGGAAAAGCGGTGGTTTGACTGAAAACGAGGTTGCCCTTCGGATCTTTGATTTCATAGTAAAATCGAACGGATTCGGCAGCGACCGTCCGATCGTAAAATTCCGTATAAATCATCAACCGGTTGTTGTCGTCTCCGAAAATCCGCGAGCAGGAAGGCAATACCCGCAATGTATCGATGGCGAATATCGAGGAAATATAATCGGACGACTGCGGATCATCATCGGCGATCGCCGATTCGGAAACGATTTTTCTGGCAAAAAGCAGCGTGGAAAACCGGGGCGGCTTTTCCCGATAATCGGGAATCGTGACCTCTGCGGTTAAGGGAACGCTATTATCCGCATTCAGATCACGCAGGGTAATCGTCACCTGGTATTTGCCGGGAGGCAACAGATAGGAAAAGCCGTTGATAACGAAATCGCGTGGCCCGGTGGTTGCCTAGTAAGTCTCCTCTTTGAGAATGCCGTCAACTTCCGAGCTGGTGATCTGCTTTTTGCCCTTCTTGATAACCGCGCTGACCGAGTAACGGGCGACGAAATGTCCCCGCTGACGGGCATAAAGCAGTTGCGATGAATATATCTGATAATAAATGTGAAAAGAAGAATAGCCGGAGCTGTCCGAGGCAAACGAGGCGAAATCGACATATATGGCCCGGGGCTGCAAACCGACCTGAGCCTTAGACGGCAGATACCCCAGAAAAATCACCAACACCGGGAAAATCGCTTTAAGGCATCTCAGCTTCATCGTCGCTATTCTCTATTTTAGCATAACCAGAGCCCGCAGGCAATTGTTTCCTGGCGAAATTATCGGGATGGCAACGAAACCGGGTTCGGTTCATTCGTAGCGCAGGCATTCGATCGGATCCAAACGGGAGGCTCGGGCGGCCGGATAGATACCGAAGACCAAAGCCACCGCAACCGAAAAACAGAAGCCGATTATCACCCAGGGCAGCGAAACTACCGCCGGCAGCGGCGAAACCAGCGCAATCAACTGGGACAGCACAATGCCGCCGATAATTCCGAGAACGCCGCCGATCCCCGACAGCACCATCGCCTCAATCAGAAATTGCCAGAGGATAGTGGCCCGCCTTGCGCCTACTGCCTTACGGATCCCGATTTCCCGCGTCCGCTCGGTTACCGATACCAGCATTATATTCATAACGCCGACGCCGCCCACCAGCAAGCCGATCGAAGATATCACTATCATCACCAACCAGACCGCCTGGGTCAGGGATTTCCAGATATCCATCAGACTTTCCTGAGTGAATACGGCGAAATCGTCTTCCTGGTTATATCTCAAGCCGTGCCGTCTGCGCATCAGATCCGTGATCTGATCGATCGCCTCCTGCATATAGGCCGGCCCGCGTGCTTTCACCGAAAGCCACAGCTCTTTTTCCTCTGGATGAATCTTTTTGAACGTATTGTACGGAATCAACACGAAATTGTTTTCCCGCGAACCTACGATTGTCTCCCGTTTCTCCATCACTCCGATGACCAGAAATTTATCATCGTTGACCTGGATCATCTTACCTAAGGGATCTATTCCCGGAAATAAAGCCTCCTCGATATCCTTGCCGATGACGCATACATAGGATCTCGCGTTTTCGTCGCTTTCTGTTATGAAGCGTCCGTTTTCCACGAAAGAATTGTTGACGAACTCGAAATCGGGCAGGGTTCCAAAAAACGCCGGTCTGTTGGCTTGATTTTCCCGGTATTTGACCAGATTGCCGCCCCGTCGATTATAGTAATTCTGCGGTGCCACGCCGACCACCGCAGGGCAATAACGTTTTATGGCCAAGGCATCTTCATAAGTAATCGGCGGCCTGTTGCGCTCGGAGGAACTGCGGTTTCCCATAACGATGCCGGGTTTATATTTGCTGACATAAATCACACTCGAACCGAGGTTTTCGATCTGCCTGGCCATCGAGTTGTTCAATCCCTCGATCAACGAAACCATCCCGATAATCGAACAGACACCTATCAGAACACCGAGGATGGTCAGAAATGAACGCATCTTATGCGCTCGAAAAGTGCCGAGGGCAAGAAAGATCCCCTCTTTTATTTCAACGGGTTTCAGCATCCTTTTCCTTGCGACCAAGCGAATAGGCAACCTCGAAAAGCACCCAGAGCAATATCAGGGTGGCCGCAAAAATGATCGTGTTGAATGTATTGATCGGTCCTTTCAACCACTGATAAATCGCTATCAGGGCGAGGACGACCAAAATCCACTTGCCTAAATTTTTCTTATTCATACCTCAAACACTCGACCGGATCGAGACGTGCCGCCCGGACCGCGGGAAATAGACCGAAAAATATGCCCACCGAACTTGCGATCAACAGTCCGGCGATAACCGCCCAGACCTCTATCGCCGCCGGCAGAGGCGTGAATTTACCTATGATCAAAGCCAAGCCGACCCCAAGAACAATTCCGATAAATCCGCCTAAAGCGGCAAGGGTGACCGACTCGACCAGAAATTGCCAGAGGATATCCTTTCTGCGGGCGCCGATCGCTTTGCGGATACCGATCTCACGGGTCCGTTCGGTAACGCTTACCAGCATTATATTCATGATAACTATGCCGCCCACCACCAGTGAAATGCTCGAAACGCCGACCAGCACGATCCAGGCCGTCGAGGTGAAATTGTTGTAAAGTTCCATCAACGAGGCGGCGGTGAAAATGCCGAAGCTGTCGGGATCTTTATATTTATCGCCGCGACGATTGCGCAATATCAACCTGACCTGGTCCTGGGCCTCCTCCATCGTCGATACGGAAGTGGCGCGAACGTGAAGCGTCAGGTCCAGCCGCTTTCCATAATACTTCGAAAATGTCTTGAACGGCATGGCCACCCAATTGTCCTGATTCTGACCGAGGAAAGAACCCCGTCTTGTGCCTACGCCGATCACCCGAAAATAATAGCGATCAATCTTTATATCCTTTTCGAGCGGGTCTTGACCACGGAACAAATTGTCGGCTAAATCAGGTCCGATCACGCAGACGGCCCGGCGATGACGATCGTCATCATCGGTGAATCCCCGACCCGAGGCTATGTCGAGATCCGAGATTTCGATGAAGTTGGCGGTGGCGCCAAAAGCCCAGACATCCTCAAGATACAAAGCGCCGTATTTGGCTTTCACCAGCATTTCCGCGTGGGCCCCGGCATCCAAACAATCCTGGCAATATCTTTTTATCGCCTCGAGATCTTTGAGCGTCAGCTTCTTGCGCCTTAAAGCCTTGAAATAATCCTCCTCCGAGGTTATAAGCCCGAATCGATCGACTATGAATGTGGATGAGCCCATGGAGTTTATTTTGTTGGATACGTAATTATTCATGCCGTTGATCACCGAGACGACGGCGATGACCGTGGCCACGCCGATTACGACTCCTATCAGAGTCAGGAATGCCCGAAGCTTGTTGGCGCGGATCGCCCGAAAAGCGATCAAAATCCCTTCCAACAGCTCGTGCAAGACACCGGAAAATTTGGGTGGCATAAGCTCACGCCTTCAATCCGACCTGGCGCTCTTCTTTCTCGATTTTTCCGTCGCGAAGGTAGATTATCCGATTCGTATAATGGGCCACTTCGCGTTCATGAGTGACGATTATTATGGTGTTGCCCGCCCGGTTCAATTCGGAAAGCAGAGCCATGATGTCGGCACCGGATTTGGAATCGAGATTGCCGGTCGGTTCATCGGCAAGAATCAGCGATGGGTTATTGG
>CAZHVC010000224.1:0-3828 GCA_964535765.1 uncultured Ignavibacteria bacterium
CCCCCAAGCGGTCCGGTAAACGGTCCGCCGAGGCCGTGCGTGATCCTGTTCGTGGGAGTGAACGGCTCGGGGAAGACGACCTCGATCGGAAAGCTGGCGGCCAAATTCACCGCAGAGAAAAAACAGGTGATACTTGCCGCCGCCGATACTTTTCGGGCCGCCGCAGCCGATCAACTTGCGCTGTGGGCTCAGCGTTCAGGGGCGATGATCGTGCGATCGCAAGAAGGCGCCGATCCTGGAGCGGTTGTTTTCGATGCCGTCAAAGCCGGAGTGGCCCGGAAAGCGCATTATGTCCTCATCGATACCGCCGGTAGACTTCAGACGCGGTCCAATTTGATGGAGGAATTGAAAAAATTGAAACGGGTGGCGGCCAAGGCGCTCGAGGGCGCTCCCCATGAATCGTGGCTGGTTCTCGACGCATCAATCGGCCAGAACAGCATCTCTCAGGTCGAGCTGTTTCACCAGGCTATCGGCCTGACCGGCCTGATTCTGGCCAAACTCGACGGCACCTCCAAAGGCGGAGCTTTAGTCACCATTTCCGAAAAGTTCAAAATTCCCGTGCGCTATGTAGGACTTGGCGAGGGTGTTGAGGATCTCGAGGAATTCGATCCCCGGCAATTCGCTGGAGCGCTGATCGGTCGATGACCAGGATTGAGATAAAGACAACTTCGCGCAATCAACTGGTCGATATAACATCGAAAATCGCCGAGAATATTCCTGGCAAGTTCGATGGAATCGTGATAGTATATGTCCCGCACACGACCGCCGCCATTACGATAAACGAAGGAGCGGATCCGTCGGTGAGAACCGATATGCTTTACTTGTTGTCGAAACTGGTGCCGCAGAGCGATAGTTATTCGCACATGGAGGGCAATGCTGATGCTCATATAAAGGCGGCTTTGATCGGTCACTCCGTCACCATCATCGTCGAAAAGGGCAACATGATCATGGGCACATGGCAGAAAATATTCTTTTGTGAGTTCGATGGACCAAGAACGCGTAAAATATTTATGGAATTAGTCGCCAGATGAACAAGATTAAATTGACCATTATCGGCAAGCTGCATAATCAATTCGCCAAAAGCTACGCAGCCCACTACGAAAAACTGATTGCTCCGCATTGCCAGCTCGAAATCAAATATCTGAAAGAAGAGAAGATTATCGAAGGCAAAAATGAACATGACGTATTGCGGCGCGAGGGCGAACGAATCATCGATGAAGTCGGTCCGAACGATTTTTTGGTCATCCTTGAACGAACAGGCAACCCTATGGCAACCGAGGACTTCGCCAAGTTTATGCAGGACTATTGCAATCGCTCCGATGTCAACCTGCATTTTGTTATCGGCGGGGCTTTGGGGATTTCCGAGAAAATATTGAAGTTCGCCGATATGCGCCTGTCGCTTTCCAAAATGACTTTCGCCCACCAGTTGACGGTGGTGGTATTTCTTGAACAAGTCTATCGCGCCATCAGCATAATTAAGGGTCTGCCATACCATAAATGAGCAATGGCGGCCCGCTTCGAATCGCACCTGGATCTGCTTGGATTTCTTGACAAAAATTTCAATAATCATTATATTGCATTCGTCTTCGGGGTCAGGTGAAACTCCTGGACCGGCGGTAACAGCCCGCGAGCCCGAAAGGGCAGAGCCCGTGAAATTCGGGCGCCGACGGCAATAGTCCGGATGGGAGAAGACAGGTTTTCGAATTATGCCGTTAACCCTGCCCCGCAAGCCAGGGATTTTTTTATGCGTCGCCTAAGCAAAGATGAAGAATATATGTCGCTTGCCGTCCGCCAGGCGGTAAAGGGAGTCGGCAGGACCTCGCCCAATCCGGCCGTCGGCTGCGTTATCGTTAAAAATGGCAAGGTAATCGCCCACAGCTACCATCATCGGGCCGGCAAAGCCCATGCTGAACCGCTTGCACTGGCCAAAGCGGGCCGGGCCGCCGCGGGAGCGACCATGTATGTAACCCTCGAGCCATGCAATTTTTTCGGCCGCACGCCACCGTGCACGAAGGCAATAATTGAGAGCGGGATTAGGAAGGTGGTAGTGGGGACGATAGACCCGAATCCAAAAGTCAACTCGCGGGGAATAGCCGATCTGAAACGGGCGGGTATAGACATCACTGTCGGGGTTTGTGAAGCCAAATGCAAAGAAATCATAAAGCCTTATGCCAAATTCATAACCGCCGGTCTGCCTTATGTCACCGTCAAATATGCTCAGAGCCTCGATGGACGAATCGCCACCTCAAGCGGATCTTCGCGCTGGATTTCATCGACGGAGTCGCTGAAATACGCCCATCGGCTGCGGGCCCTGAATGACGCCGTTCTGGTGGGGGCTGGAACCGCCAATACCGATGATCCGTTGCTTACGGTTCGCCACGTCCGGGGCCGAAATCCGATCCGCGTGATTCTGTCCGGATCGGGCAAATTGAGAAAAGATTTGAAAATCCTCCGATCGAAGGAAGCCCGCACCATTATCGCCACTTCAAGCGACCGCCGATTCCCGGCCGATATGGAAATATTGAGGTTTTCCGGCGGACCCAAAGGCATCGATATGTTATCGCTGCTGCGAAAACTGGCTGAACTTGGAATTACATCGCTTCTTGTTGAAGGCGGGGCGAAGGTGATTACCGGTCTTTTGAATGCTCGTCTCGTCGATCGATTGATAGCCGTGACTTGCCCGATAATTATCGGTGAGGGGACCTCGGCTATCGGCATGCTCGGCGTAAAAACTATCGGTGATTCTTTGAAGTTAAAGAATGCGGCGTTTAAAAAGCTCGGCAAGGATATTGCCATAATGGGCGATTTGAATTAATGTTTACCGGACTTGTCAAAGAGGTGGGGCTGATAAAGGGAATCTTTCCCGACAATGCCGGGGCGGTGTTCTCAATCCGTGCCGGATTGGCCTCAGGACTGACCCGCGGAGCAAGCATCAGTGTCAACGGCGCCTGCCAAACCGTCGCTGCAATAAGAGATGGGATGTTCGATGTTTTCGCCACCGGCGAAACTCTGCGAAGAACGAATCTCGCCTACCTGCGGGTGGGCGAATGGGTCAACCTCGAAACTCCTCTTTCGCTCGATTCCCCTCTCGGAGGGCACCTGGTTCAGGGACATATCGACAGCACCGGCAGCATCGAGGATTTCGTGCGGGACGGTCGGACGGCGGTTCTTACTATCGGATTCCCCTCGGAGTATGGAAAATATCTGGTGGAAAAGGGTTCGGTCGCGGTTGATGGCATCAGCCTTACTTGTTTCGCAATCACCGATAGTACATTCCAGGCGGCTTTAATTCCCGAGACGATCGAAAATACCAATCTCAGATATAGAAAACCCGGCCAGATAGTCAATCTTGAATTCGACTTGTTGGCCAAATACATTGAAAAAATAACGGTGCCCAAACGCAAAACAGTCGATTGGAATTTTTTGCGTGAGCACGGTTTCGAGAGGTGAACATGGCGCAATTTGACAAGATCGAAGACGCAATTGAAGATATAAGGCAGGGTAAAATCGTCATCGTTTGCGACGACGAGGACAGGGAAAACGAAGGCGATATGGTAATGGCGGCCGAAAAGATTACGCCTGAGGCGGTGAATTTCATCAGCAAGTATGCGCGAGGCTTGCTTTGCGTGCCGTTGCCTATGACCCGTCTGCGGGAACTGCAGCTCGACCAGATGGTGACGGTCAATACCGCCAAAATGGGGACCAAATTCACCGTTTCCGTCGATTATCTTATCGGCACAACCACCGGCATTTCGGCCTACGATAGGGCGAAAACCATAAAAGAGCTTGCCGACAAGAACACCAAACCGGAAGATCTCGGCCGGCCGG
>CAZHVC010000225.1:0-3803 GCA_964535765.1 uncultured Ignavibacteria bacterium
GCGTGAAGATCGGCGGCAATGACGCCACGCCTATCGCCCGCCTGTCGATGAATTTTTCGGCATCGGATGTCGAAGATCTGGCCATCATGAAAGGCAACTATTCGGCGGAGTACGGCAATGCCGCCGGCGGAATTATCGCCACGCAGCGCAAGGAGGGGTCCAACCGGATCACCACGTTCGGGGCCGGCTATCTGACCGACGACCTGGGAGACCGCAGCCTCAATAAATATTCGTTCAATCAAGATCGGCTGGAGATGAATATCAGCGGGCCGCTGCCGTTTCTGGCCACCGATTTATTCCCCAAACTTGGTCTTAAGTGGCCCGGCGAGAATATGTCATATTATGCCAGTTTCAATGTCGATAAGTATGACGGTTTCGTCGATTACAACGATTTTCCCTCGACCAGGTCCAAAATCAGTTACGGCCATGAAAGTTTTCTCGGAATCGAGATCCCCAATCGCCGCGTTAACAAATACAACGGCCTGGCCAAATTGACCTGGAAGATGGACGCCAATTCCCGCTACAAGCTGAATCTGCGCTACAGCAAGGATTGGGATAGAGCCCGGTCGTTCTCCTGGGCTTATCTTTACAATCCGCAAAACGCGACGGTGCTGAAATCATCGACCGAGGTCGGGTCGATCGGCTTGCAGTTCAGCCCGCCGTTTCTCAAAGATTCATACGGCGAGATTCTCTACAGCGAGGTCGTTCAGACTTACGAACGGCGGCCGGGTAATCTGTCGCCGAGCAATTTCTATGTTCCGATCGAGCAATACGGCTGGGAGTTTTACTGGGATGCCAACGACAACGGCCGCTGGGATGCCGCCGAGCCATTCACCGATCTCAATCAAAACGGCGAATGGGATCCCGGAGAACCTTTTGAGGACTTGAACGGCAACGGCGTTCGGGATGAGGCGGAATATATTTTCTACGATGTCAACTATGTCGATGTCAACGGCAACGGAATCTATGACGATGGGGACTCGACATATTATTTCGTCGATTCTTCCCGGGTGCGCTACGGCAACGGCGTTTACGACCCGCAACTCAGCTTTCAATACAATGTTGACCTGCCCGAGCCGTACGTCGACGGCGATTCGAGTCTCGGCGAACCTTTCATCGATATCAACGGCAACGGCCGGTACGATCTCGGGATTGATCGGTGGGAGCCCACCGACGATCTCGATCACAACGGCCGCTACACGGGGCCGAGCGATCCCTGGTCGGAGGGGATTCCCTATATAGACAGGAATCTGAACGGTCGCTACGATGCGCCGAATATGCGTTACGATCTGGGCGAACAATTCGACGACATGAACGGCAACGGCCGCTGGGACGGATCGGATGATTTCTGGGATTACGGTTTTGATCAATGGGCGCAGTATCATTACGATTACACGCGGACCCGGACCCTGAAATTCGATCTGACCAGTCAGGTTTCCCGCCATCACGGGCTGAAATCGGGACTCGAGTTCAATTTCTACAAAATCGAATTGGAAGACCTGCAGTACCCCTATCGCGATTACAACGGCCCGCCCGATAACGGACCATGGTCTAATATCACCAGGTTGGTCGAGTTGAGAGACCTTGACGGCGACAGCATCGCCGATACGGCTATTTACAAAACCTATTCCAAGGGTGTCTTCCGCGATTTCTACATTCGGACCCCACGGGATGGGGCGTTTTACATAAAGGACAAGATGGAATTCGGGGAGATGATCGCCGATATCGGAATCCGCTATGAATTTTTCGTTCAGGCGCGGGAGGCCAAAGACAGCGCGATGCTGGCCAACGAGGGGACCGATCGGTTGATCATCGATTCCCAGAATAAGTGGGCGCCGCGCATCGGATTCGCATTCCCGATATCGGATAAGGCGAAACTGATGTTCAATTACGGTCATTTTTACCAAAAACCGGGATATTCGAAATATTATCAGCGCGCCACTCAGAACCGGATCGGAGCCGCCCGCTTGATCGGCAATCCCAATCTCGATTACGAAAAGACCATTCTTTACGAGGTCGGCGTTCAGTACGCCATCTCCGAAGGCTACCGGCTCGACATATCCGGCTACTATAAAGACCAATACGGACTGCTCAACACCGTGCCGGTGGGGCTTTCGAGCGGATCGGCCGAGGTGCATTCCAACGTCGATTATTCGCGGGCGCGCGGCATGGAGCTCGAATTCGAGAAACGTTACGGTCAGTTCCTGGCCGGATCGATCAAATACGAGTACACGTTCGCTTTCGGCAAGAGTTCGGACGACCGGTCCGATTATTATATCAGATATCGCCAAGGAAAAATCTCGATCAAAGAGAATCCTCTCGATTGGGATATCAGGCATAACATAACGGTTAACGGCACCTTGAACGTAGCCAAGGGCGAGCATCCGCGGTTCGGCATATTCAAGCTGCCCGATGATTGGAGCTTAAACCTGCTCTGGCTTTACAAAAGCGGCCGCCCGTTCACGCCGACCTCGGCCTATCCGGGCCTCATGTTGACCCGCAATCAGGATCCCCCGGTCAATTCCAAGCGGATGCCGCCGACCTCCTCGGTCGATGTGAGATTCGACAAGAAATTCCAGGTTTACGGAATGAACTACACCGCCTCGGTTTTGATCAATAACGCTTTCGATAACAAGAATGTCGATGATGTTTCGGGGGAGACCGGTCTGGCGTATACCAGCGTCACCGATGTCGGTCAGATCAGAACCGGCAACTATATCGATATGGATCCGACGGATTATACGAACGGCCGTCAGATAATGATCGGCCTGTCGGTGCAATTTTGATCGGCTGTGAAATAGGCATGCATCGATTTTGGAGGTTAATGATGATAGAAAAACCGAAAAACAAACTGCGGCGAGTCCTGTTGGGCGCCGGTACATTTTCGGTGCTGGCAGTCTTGCTTGTGTTATTTCTGGCAGTCCCCGATAGCGCCGCCCGGGCGATGAGGGATCGCGGCCAGGGCGGGTCGGGACCGCTGTTGAAACCGGCGGTGGGGCCGAACACCCAGTTGCGGGTGCACCGGATTTCCAACGTGCAGTTTTCGATAACCAATAAGGGGATTTTCGGCAGCCAGGGGCAGGAGGAGATCGATTCGCTGACCGGCCAGCCGGCCGAGTCCTGCGAATTCCCGGCCGGTTCGAATATCGATTATCTATTCCAGGGATGCCTCTGGATCGGAGCCGTCGTCGAACGGCCGAATACGACACCAACCGTCTATGATACGCTGGTTTCGATCGGCAACGACGGCTGGTGGGGCGATGTCTACGAGATGTTTCCCGCGGCTCCTCCCGGCGGCAATATTCTGATGCTTTCGACCCGGGGCTTGCCGCTGGCCGATACGATCGGCAAATTGCTCTACGACACCGGCAATCGCGAATTCAAGGCGGTATCGGAGCAGGATTATATCGCGATTTATTACGATACGAGCTCATCGACGCCGGTTCCCGATCCGAACGACGGCCGGGATCACCGCCCGCTCGGCTTGCGGATAATTCAAAAAAGCTATGCCTGGTCGTATGAATATGCCGAGGATTTCATCCTGCTCGATTTTGAAATCACCAACATAGGCGATCAGTCGCTGAACGATGTCTGGATCGCTCTATATGTCGACGGCGATGTGCTGCATATGTCGGAAAACCCGTATGGGTCGGAGCAGGGGGCGCAGGACGACCTGTGCGGATTCGTGCAACAGTACATTTCACGCAATCAGCTTGATACCACCGATATCTACACCGCTTGGATCGCCGATAATGACGGCCAAACTGTCGGCGGATCGGGGGCGGCTTTCAGCGAACTTTCAC
>CAZHVC010000226.1:0-3797 GCA_964535765.1 uncultured Ignavibacteria bacterium
TTACGAGCGCCTCCGGCAAGCCGGGATAAAGGGACCGTTGCTTGAGCGGATTTTCGACAAAAACACGCTGGCTCGGGTAAATATACTTATCGACTACGACGAGCTCGAAATTCAATTGCGCCAGGAATCGGCCGGCCGTATCGATACCGATCTGCTGCGCCAAACGGTAAAAAAATTAGTAGCCGCCGGGATGGATAAACGGATCGAGAATCTGTTCAAGGTTTGCCTGAACTGGCTCAATTCTCCGATCGACGAAACGCGGCATAAAGGAATGCGGATTCTCACCGAGATGATTTTCATCGCTCTCGAAAATCAAAAATGGGAGCTGACAAGCAAACTTATCAAGGAGATTCTCTGCGGCGCCGTCTCCGCAAAGTCGGGAGCCGAGATCGTCGAGCTGCTGGAAAAAGCGGTCGAAATAGCCGCCCTGAACGGCCGCTGGACGGAGTTGAAATACGCCCTGCAATCACTTAAAGGATTGGCGAACGATACCCGTTCGAATAAGGAGCGGGCCGCGGCCGAAAAACTGGCGGTTCTCAGGCAATCCTCGGTTCTGCTCGATATACTCGGCGAAGCGGTGATCGGCGGCAAAGGAGGTTCCGATTTATATGAGGCGATCGCCACTCTCGGCTCGCCGAGACTCGCTTCGATTTTTATCGAAAAGGTGGATTGTCCGGGTAAGGAAACCCGAGCCAGATTGATCAGAGCCTTGGCCAGTATGGGCAAAGAGGCAGGCCCCTTGGCTGCGGAATCGCTGGCGACGCTGGTCGGCGGCGGCGAAAAAAGCGACGATCAGACATGGTGGCGCTTGCGAAACCTGCTGAGAATTCTCGGTACCATCAAGTATCAGGAGGCGATTCCCTATTTCGAAATCATCGCCGGCTGGAAACAGAAGAGGATAAAGCTCGAACTTATAAGAACGCTTGAGGCGATGCAATCTCCCGTCGCCGGTCCTTTGCTCTCCCGACTGGCCGGGGATAAGGATAGCGAGATCAGGCGGGCCTCGATCGCCGCCATGGGTAATTCCGGTCATCCCGATATGGCCGGCTACCTGAAAACTTTGCTGTTGCTCGAAAAAACCGACCATGTACCGATTATCGCCGCGCTTGGCCGACTCGGCGGGGCGAAGGCGCGTGATATCCTGATCGATTTTTATGAAAACGATGACCATTTGATATCGCTTGAGCTCGGCAAAAAGGAAGAAGATAATCTGAGGATGGCCATTATCAAATCGCTGTCTAAGATCGGCGATGAGATTTCGACCAGTAAAGTTGATCAATACAGCAAACAGTGGTTGAGTAAGAATCCCCGCAAAGGTGATTTTTTAAGCAATACCGCCAGAATGCTTTTGGGCGAATTTGCCCGGGGGCAGGAATAGCCGGGTTGCTGACTTTCCCTTAGAGATAGGTGTATATTGCCGGAATGGCAGGAAGGGTCATTTCGGCAGACTGCGTGCGCCGCATAGGCATAATTACTGCCATGTAGGCAGTTAATCCCTACATCGCCCCTAAGCAACCGCTATTTATTTGTCGTATTATATTGTCTATCAACATGTTACCAAATCTGGCATGGCCGTTGCAATGACCAAGGGCAAAAAGAAAAACAAAGGAGAAAATAAAATGAATACAATCAATGTAAACAAAACAGACATGATCTTCATCCCACCGACGGAAATAAGCGAAAGTCGGGATAACTACACAATCACGATGGAGATCCCCGGCCTCGATAAGGCCGACATAAAGATTTGGTCCGAAGGCAACAAGCTGATGGTCACGGCCGAAAAAAAACTCGATACCGAAGGCCGCCTATATGCAGAACGTATCGGCGGCAAATTCGCTCGCTGGTTCGTGTTGCCCGAGGATTGCGAGTCGGCCAAAGTTGAAGCCGAATATGTTGACGGTTTGATCAAGATCGTAATCCCGAAAAGCGAAAAATCGAAAGCTAAAACAATAACGATAAAATAAATCAAAAAGAGGAGGTGTCTGGTTATGACTAGCTTGATTAAACATGGTTCGCGTCTGGGTTGGGCGCTGCACGACCTGCGCGATGAATTCGAAAGGGTGTTTAGGGATCTTGAGGGTCCGTTTGATGCCAATGGCAGAACCTGGTCACCGCCGATCGACATCGTCGACAAAGACGATAAGTTGGTGCTGACCGCGGAGCTTCCCGGAATGCAAAAAGGCGACATCAAAATCGATCTGCAGGACAACGTGCTGACAATCGAGGGCGAAAAGCACTACAAAAACGAGGAAAAAAAGGCCAGCTACTACCATTGCGAGCGCGCTTACGGCAAGTTCAGCCGCAGTTTCACCTTGCCCCGCAAGGTCGATAGCGCCGGTATCATGGCCGAATTCAAGGATGGCGTGCTGACGATCACGATGCCGAAAACCGAGGATGCGAAACCGCGGCAGATCGAGATTAAGTGACCGGGAATGAAAGGCAGCGGAATCGCCGGTGTCTGCTCCCGAAAGGCTGAGACGCCGGCGATTTTTAGCAATAAGACTTGAGGCGGGCCCGAAACATGTCGTATTATCGGCCGTAGAAAAGCAGGTACCGAAACTCAAGCCGTTACTATAGAAAGAAGGCATACAATGTCGGCTGATGAAATCAAGAAAATCGTAAGAGAGAAATACGGCCAGCTGGCCCGGCAAGCCTCGAGCTGCTGTCAACCCGGCAATCAGTCATGCTGCGGCGATATTTCCGCCAAAGAGATCAGCAAAAGCATCGGTTATTCGGAAAGCCAGATGGCCGGCGTTCCCGACGAGGCCAATCTCGGTCTGGGCTGCGGCAATCCCACGGCGATCGCCTCGCTGGTCGAGGGCGAGACCGTACTCGATCTCGGCTCGGGCGCCGGATTCGATTGTTTTCTTGCCGCCAACAAGGTCGGCGCCAAAGGCAGGGTGATCGGCGTCGATATGACTCCGGAAATGATCTCTCGGGCCAGGGAAAACTCGCGCAAGAACGGTTATGGCAACGTCGAATTCAGGCTCGGCGAACTGGAAAATCTGCCGCTGGCCGATGGTATCGTCGACGTGGCCATATCCAATTGCGTCATCAACCTCGTCCCGGACAAAAAGAGGGTTTTCAGCGAGCTGTATCGGGTCCTGAAACCGGGCGGAAGATTCATAATCTCCGATATAGTGCTCACCCGCCCGCTTCCTGAACAGATAAAACAATCGATTCTGGCCTATGTGGGGTGTGTGGCCGGAGCGATCCTGAAAGACGATTACCTGGCTGTCATAAGACAGACGGGTTTCGACGAGGTCGAGATCGCCGCCGAAAAAGAATATGATGTGCAATTTCTGGAAGCCGAATTTCCGGGCGAAAAAATCCCCGCGGCGACGAAGACGGCTTTGGCTGATTTCGGCGGAGGGGTATTGAGTATGACTGTGAAGGGCGTAAAACCGAAATAGTCGAGTTCGAGCCGGATAGACGGATATTCCGGCGATCGAAATAACAATTTTGAAAATCGAGGTGATCAAAAGTGTCTAAAATAATAGGTATTGATCTGGGAACCACCAACTCTTGCGTAGCCGTGATGGAGGCCGGCGAGCCGAAAGTGATCGCCAACTCCGAAGGTTCACGCACGACTCCATCGGTGGTGGCTATCGCCAAAAACGGCGAGCGCCTTATCGGCCAATTGGCCAAAAGACAGGCGGTCACCAATCCCGAAAATACGGTCTTTTCGGTCAAACGGTTCATGGGACGGCAGTACTCCGAGGTGACCAGCGAAATCCGCAATTTCCCCTATAAAGTTATCGAAGGCCCGAACGGTGACTGCCGGATTCGCATGGCGA
>CAZHVC010000227.1:0-3786 GCA_964535765.1 uncultured Ignavibacteria bacterium
GTTGAACATTGGCCGATTGAAACCAGGGCTCATCGGATATCAGGACGATTGCTTGAGCCAAAAGAAAGAGAGGATCAAGGCGATTCTAATCGTCGGGCCGATCAGGCCGCTGGAATTATCGATAATAAACAGGCGGCCCGCCGGAAGACTAATCGAATGGATTGCGGATTACGGGCGACAAGACCGGAATTACTTTGAACAGCCGCCCTTCGCCGGCCTGTAGCTCAGTCGCGAAACGGATACGGCCATCGCGGGCGGCAACATAGGTTGTTTCGGGAAAGCCGAGCCAATTATCCGCGGAGGTCCCTTTGGCGAGATCGATTATCAATGCGTGAGCGGATCCCACCTCTTCCGATTTCAACTGTACTAACGCCCGTATCGGCGGCGCCTCGCTGCTGTCGCTTAATCCCCGCGAACAGGCCCGGTTGACCAGCATAAAGTAATGGCCGCCGCTTTTATCGCCGAATTCGCCGACATGGAACCAGCCGAGATCCGGATTGGGACCGCTCCCGATATTGAAGGCCGAAATCGAATCGAGCAAACCTTCCCGCGGTGGATTGAAACCGAAAACGGGGTTGTAGGTATACGCCCTTTTCCAATCCAGCGACAGATAAATCGAGTCGATCGCTTTGATATAGGGGGCAATATCGTTTTTCATCTTGTAATAAAGATCGGTGGGCGTCAGCCGACCTTCAGGAGTCTGCATCCGGAAACCGGGGAATTGACCGTCTCCTCCGTTGGGATCGTATTTCCAATAGATCAGGCCTTGTGCTCCATAGCAAAGACAGATATCAGTCAGGCACCAGAGCTCGCTTTGAGAAGGTTTGCGCCAGGCGCAATCACGATCTGGTGAAGACAAATCCGGCGTTCGATCGCAATTGATTTCCCAGAAAGCCTGCGGTGTCAACCAAAATCGGCGTCCCATCAGATCGGCCTTGAGCCGAACCAGGTAAAGTTGATACGCCATAAGTTGTAACCGATTCTGGTACTTTTGGTGGGCGATATTTTCAGGCTCCGGATCGAAACCGGTGTGGCTGTGCAATGACCCCAGAGGATAATAATCAAGATCGATATATTCGGCGCCGGACCAATATAGATAACTCCCCGCCGTCGAGGGGTTGCTCATGATCGTGTGGTGCCGCCAGGCGGGATTGACCGCCCGGATCAGCGAATCGATTTTGCCGAACGGTTGGTAATTGCTCCAGACCGGTTCATCGCGCAAATAAAAGGCGTAGATTCCGTCGCCACCCGTAGAGTTGCAACGTTCGAGGAATTCGTTGATGCCGTTTATGATTTCCGGGTCGCCGGCCATCAGCCTTTCCCCCCAGGTTTCCGACAGCCTGAGCCAATCGACAGTGACCCGCCGCCGGCCGGTGGTATAAAAGCGTAGATTGAATCCTATGGTGCCGCCGTTGGGCTCGTCGTGGGGCAGAACCATATAGGTGGGGACGTTATCGGCGCCGACATAGCGCACCGTTTCGGGGATAGTGAAAGAAAACGTCAACGTCTCATAGGTGTCGGCCAGCTTGAAAGAATCGGCCACGATCGCGCCGATATCCAGCACCGTCCAATCGGGACCCGCCGCCGCCGGCATGGCGCCGGCCCAGCAGGGAGCCGGCCAACCCTCAATCCTGGCCACCGTATCCAGCGGGTCGCCCAGCTCGTCGATCTTCAGGCGAATCGCCAGATGCCAAAAAACAGGTCCATCCTGGAGAAAGCCGCGGTAGCGGCCGGTCTCGTCTTTATACCCTTCGTAATTTCTATCGCATTCCAGGCAAGGCCTAAGATAGGGGGAGTTTCCCCGAGGCGGATAATGTTTGGTGTTCAGGCCGACAAGGGTATCGGCCGCCGTGGAGATCCAGGTATCCGAAGTGAAAACAGCTCCGGCGCCCAGGCTGAAAAACGAATCCTCCAAACTTGAATTGCTTGTTCCCACCTCCAGTTTCATATAATGAGCATACGACAGCCGTTCCGGCGTGTAAGCATTCATGACGAGACTGCCGGCGATCAATTTAACGCCATGATCACGCATCCTCGCCAGCGTCTCCCCTGTCTGAATATATTCCTTGATCAGGTTGAACCCCAAGTCCCGATTCAACGCGGCAAGCGAACTGTCGCCGAAATCGCGCAACATATCCGCCCCCAGCGGCAGCTCGTGGGGCGATACGGCTGGCACCTGCCGGACAAGCAACGGCAGCAAAATCAAAACCAGACCAAATCGTCTTCTCATTTTCACTTCTCTAAAATCGGCCGTAGGCCGGCCGAAATTCTTTCGGTTTCGTATTCAGTCCGGATACGGCTGGATGAAACCGTTTTTCAGTCCAGCCCTATCGAAAGCCTCCAAGACCCGATCGTATTCATCGGGCCTTATCCGCCTTGCCAGCGGCGAATCCCTGTCTTTGCCGGTCCCGAGGCAGGCCTTGTGGGCCGGGAAATACTGACTCATCACCGCCACATAGGTTTCCGGCGAAATCTCGCGCGCTATGAATTCGAAAATCTCCGACGAGCCGGCGATATTTTCCGGGAGCACCAGGTGTCTTATAAGAATCCCGCGGACAGCCACCCCGTTTTTTATTTGCAAAGCGCCGACCTGACGATACATCTCCTTGATCGCCGCCCGGTTGATTTCGGGATAGTCGGCCGCCCCCGAATACCGCCGCGCCTGCTCGGAATCGTTGTATCTCATATCCGGCATGTAAATGTCGATGATACCTTCGAGCAACCTGAGCGTCTCGATTGAATCGTAGCCCGAAGAGTTGTAAACCAACGGAATCCGCAGGCCGCTTTCATAGGCGATCAATAAAGCCTGCATAAGTGACGGAACATAGTGGGAGGGGGTCACGAAATTGATGTTATGGGCGCCGCGCCTCTGTAAATCGATCATCATGGCCGCGGTTTCCGCCGCCGTATAGATATCCCCGACCCGAAACTGGCTGATCGGATAATTCTGACAATAGACGCACGACAGATTGCAGCCGGAAAGGAAAATGGTTCCCGACCCGCCGCTGCCCGAAATCGGCGGTTCCTCGCCGTGGTGCAAGTTGGCCGAGGCTATTACCAAATCGACGGGCATTCCGCAGATGCCGGTTTCGCCGGTGCTCCGGCTGACCCCGCAGTTGCGAGGGCAGACCCGGCATTGGCGCAACAGCTCCATAGCCGCCGGCAGACGTTCCTGCAATTTTCTGATTTTCGCTTCGACCGAATACTCAGCCAGCGGCTGGTCGGCTTTTTCCGGCCGGGAATATCGGTATTTCATTTTTCGTCCGGAACTTGCAGGTTACGTTCGGCGAGGATTCTTTCAAGCCTGATCGGACAGGTGGCGGCGATCTTTATCCCGCGCAAACAAAAGAATCTCCGGCGGCCGGCAGCCTGAGATTGGTCGGTATCGAATTCGACGAATGCCCCATAGTTGCAGCCGCGGCAGGGGACACAACTGTCCTCGACGACTACCCCGGTCGAGGCTCCCACCACCGCTTGCGATAAGGTAATTATTTTCTTTCCGGTGTTTCCATCGCCGGAGCCGATTGGGTCCACCGGTTCAATTTCGATTTCGCTCGGCCCGATCAATATCAGGCGGCCCCGATCCGTTTTCAGGGTCGCCCGGAATTCAAGCGAATCGCCAACCGTCGGGTTCCATCTTTTGATAAATTCGCCGCCGGTCCTAAGATAAATTTTGTCGTCGTAAAGGTCATAGCCGATATGTCCGCGGTCGAAACCGATAAGATAGCCGCTGGCCCTCGCCCCGAAACCGACTCCCCGTCTTTTCATGTATAGCAACGGGAAAAC
>CAZHVC010000228.1:0-3776 GCA_964535765.1 uncultured Ignavibacteria bacterium
AAAGAGGACTCCGGAAAATTCAGCTGCGGCGGGCAAAAGACCCTGGCCCACCGGGGCGCTCATCCGATCGGCGTTGCTCCCCGGCTGGGGGCAGATTTACAACCGAAAATACTTGAAGGCGGCGTTCTATGGCGGTCTGGAAATATACTTTTTGATCGGTATCAGGGAAAACTGGAAAGAAATGAATCTTCACCAGGAGAATTTTCTCCATACAAATGATCCCGTATTCAAGAGCGCCGAATTCGATTTATATCAGGATAGCCGCGATCGGCGAAACGTATTTCTCTGGCTGGGGGCGTTGACCATATTCGTATCGATGTTCGACGCTTATGTGGATGCTCATTTCGCCGATTTTGACAAAACCGATAAGGCGTTCGAAGTCCGGGTCGTCCCCGGCGATGATTTTACCGCCATAACCCTGACCTGCAATTTCAGATGATTATCGGGATTTCCGGATCGGCCACCCCGGGGGGCTCAACCGATATACTGGCGCGCGAAGTGCTGCGGGGTTGTCGGGAAAGGGGAAAGAAAACGCGGCTGGTCCGCCTGAATGAACTTAAAATGGTCCCCTGCCAGGCCTGCGGCAAATCACCCCAACCGGAACCTTGTTTTTTCCACGACGACGCTTTCGATCTGCTTAACACCATAATCAAGGCCGAAGCCGTCGTTCTCGCCTCGCCGGTTTATTTCGATTCGGTCTCCGCCCAGATGAAAATCTTTATCGACCGCAGCAACTGCCTCCGGCCGGCCGATTTCTCGAAACCTCATACGCAGGAATTTTGCGAGCCGGTCAGCCGCGGCAAGCAGGGGGGGATCATCCTGGTCGCCGGCGCCCATGGTCACTTCGAAACGTCTCTTAAAGTGATGCGGGCATTTTTTATCTGGGCCGGTATGGATATTAAATTCGAACTCAAATTCAGAAGCAAGTCTTTGCGGCGCGGCGAAGCGGCCGCAGACAGCGGAATTCTGGCTGAAGCCTATAAGTGCGGATTGCTGTTGGGCGACTAAGTTGTTCGAATCGGAGCAATTGCCCCTCAATGGTCGGCGGCTCCGGCCGCAGTGATCTTTCTGATATGTTCTTTGGCCGAATCGAATTTTTTTGACAACCTTTCGGCTACTTTTTCGGTAATCTCATAATCGAACATCCGCTTGAAATACGCCAGCGCGCTTGCCTTGTCTTGCGATCTGTAATGAGCCAACCCGATATAATAATCGCAGGTTATCAGATTGAAGTTGTTTTGATTTTCTTTGCGAATTAATCCTTCGCGGATGGCGGCGAAATCGGCTATCGCCCCACGGAAATCACCCGCCTGGAATTCAGCGAACGCTTTCAGCCATAAATACTGCCGGCCGGTGGCTCCCTTATCCCTTGCCTTTTCGGCCATCTGCAACGCTGAGCCATAGTCTTTTTTATGGAAATAAATCCACCCCAAAGCAAGATGGGCTGTTGCCTGTCCATAGGCCGACCGGCGGCTGGCCAGGTGCAATTCCTCTATTCCCTGCTTTCTCTGATCGGGAATCAAAGGCAGATTCCGCAGAAAACCGATTTTTGCCGACCGCCAGTAATGCAAATTGCCAAGCCCGATCAACGGATCGAAAAATAACGAGTCGAGTTCGCGTGCGGCGGCCAGGAATTTGCCCGCTTTGAGCCCCTTGCCGATCGATTTCAGCCAACTTCCGTGCTGAGCCTCCCATATCGCATAATACCCGAGAGCGGTACCCTTGAAAAAACAGGCATAGGCATCATTTGGCCTTTTTTCGAGATGCCGATCCAGCCCCGCCAAAGATGAATCGCTTAGCCGGCGAAATAGCTGCTCCGAGTCGGTGTTCTCGTCATCGGCCATTTCCATATAAACGACTCCGGCTTTCAAGACGAGCGCCGGCCAGTAGGTCGGCTGCTTGGCCAATATCGTGTCGAGAACCCGGATTGAGGCGGCGAAACTGTCCTGATAGAGATAGGCCAGCGATTCCCGTATCAAACTATCTTGCAAATAAGTCGGTTTCAGGCTTGGGAGGTCGGCGAAAACGGCGGACGAAAGCGACAGAAAAAGGGCAAGAACGGCTTTACTTTTTATGCGATGCCTCCAGCGCCTTTTTATAATATTCCGGTGAATTGTTGACCGCCTCTTCGACGTCTTTCCTGTCTTTCAATTTCTCGGCCAGGTCCTTGGCCTCCGTCAAGTAAGCGAGGGCTTGCTCATATCGACCCCACCTGTAATAAAAAACACCGATATTGTAATAGACATCGAGCCTCCCCGCCTCGTCATAGTAGGGTGATTTTTCGTAAACGTCCAGAATCTTTTCGAAAGATCTTATGGCCTCGGGAAAACTGTCAAGGTTGGCCTGCGCCCGGCCGACATAGTAAAGCGCAAACGGATCGTCCTGATTCACCGCTTTCAGGTGATTTTCCCACAGATACAAAATGCTTTTGTAATCTTTTTCGTTATCGTATACCCTTAACAAAGCATATTTGGCCTCATCCCTGACGAATTTTCCCTTCTGTATCGCCAGAAACACTTTTTCGATCCCTGCCCGTCTTTTATCCGGGAAAAAGGGAAGCCAGGACAAAATTCTGGTCTTCACCGAACGCCAGTAATCGTACATCCCGAGGCCGTAGTAGATGTCGTAATTGGTCGAGTCCATCTTAAGAGCTCGACTGAGCACGCCCCGCCCTTTCTGGCCATCCTTGAAAGCGCCGACCCAATCGCCGTAGTACGACTTGTAAATCCCCCGAAAACCGAGGGAGCCTCCATAAAAAAACAGGTCTTCGGCCGTGGCTTTTCCGCTTTTGTCGAGTTTTTCGCCGATCTCGACGGCCCGATTGATGAAGGCGCGAAACCGGTCGGAATAATTCAGGTTGCGGTAATCGCCGGCGAGGTTCGAGTAAACGCCGGCCTTGAAAAAGTAACCAACCGGCTTATCCGGAGCCAGGGCGATCACCGAATCGAAAAGGACCAGGGCTTCATCGAATCTCTCCTGATGAACCAAACTTATTCCTTTAAGCAATATCGAATCGTTTACCGAGGAGAATGCGGTTGCGGCCGAATGCAGGATAACGGCAAGGGCAAGAATCATGCCACATCTATTTTCCATAAAGCCAGCTATAATTAGAGGTCGTTTCAGGGAAAATCAAGAATTTTCAAACCCGAAAATCAAAATTAAATATCCGCCGACATTTGACGAAATTATTTTTAGATATTCAACGCGGACTTCTGGCGGACCATTGAGCGCGGAGGGGATATGCCAAGTATCATCATAGTTGATGACGATAAGGCTTTGCGGAAAAACCTTGCCTTTTATCTCAGAAGTCAGGGCTATGATGTTGATACGGCCGAAACCGGCGAAGAAGCGGCGCTTAAAATAGAAAAAAGATTGTTCGATGTTATAGTCACCGACTGCCGGATGGCCCAAATGTCCGGGATGGAATTGCTGAAGATCGCCAAAAAATCACGGCCGTCGGCCGAGATAATCGTCATAACCGGTTATGGCACCATTCCCATGGCCGTCGAGGCGATACAAAGCGGGGCGGCGGAATTCCTGTGCAAACCGTTCGAATTCCCCAAACTGCTGAACGCTATCGAACAGGTTCTGAAAAAGCGGGAAAAGCTCGTCGTCCAACACAACGATAAATACGATCGCATAATCACCAAATCCCAGAAAATGAGCGACGTTCTCGATCTTGTCGCCAAAGGGGCCGCCACCTCGGTGCCGGTGCATATCGAGGGCGAGGTCGGGACCGGCAAGGAATTGATCGCCCGATCGATCCACGCCCGCTC
>CAZHVC010000229.1:0-3753 GCA_964535765.1 uncultured Ignavibacteria bacterium
TGCCACCCATCTTCTTCACAGAGCGTTAAGGATGGTTCTTGGCGATCATGTAAGCCAGTCCGGTTCGTTGGTTGCCCCGGACCGTCTTCGTTTCGATTTTTCCCACTTCCGATCGCTTGCATCTGAGGAGATCGAGGCAGTCGAAAAGCTCGTCAACGAGAAAATCGAGGCTGATCTGCCCGTAACCTGGCGGATGTTGAGCCTGGCCGAGGCCAGGAAGCTCGGCGCCATGGCGTTATTCGGCGAAAAGTACGGTGAAATCGTGAGGGTGGTCCAGGCCGGCGATTTCTCGATGGAACTGTGCGGCGGCTGCCATGTTGCGCACACCGGCGATATTGGGGGTATTTTCATCGTCTCGGAAAATGCCATCGCCGCCGGAATCAGGCGGATCGAAGCGATCACCGGCAGGCAACTTGAGCGCTTCAAAAAAACTCAGGCCGGCCTGCTTGAAAAACTTGAACTGATTCTGGCGGTTCCGGACGAAAAACAAAACGAACAATCGATCGCCGAGCTGAAAACGCTGCGGGCGGAAATCCATCCCAGGCTATTGGCGAAAAACAATCTCGACATCCGATCGGCCGAATTGCTCGACAGAATGGCCAAAATCGAAAAACAGAAATCTTTATCGAGAATCAAGGGATTCGAACAGCAGGCGGCCATAAACGCACCCGTTCTCGAATTGCACTCACCGCTTGGAATATTGCTTTTGCATAAGATCGAAAATGAAAAGCCGGCTGATTTTCTCCCCTATTTCGACGCCATAAAAGCTTTTAACAGTTCGAAATACAATGGCGGTATCACCGTGGTCGTTTCCGCGACGACCGGGCAGTTCGCCATCCATTCGCCGAACTACGATTCCGCCGATTCTATCAAGGCGATTATGGTGAGTTCAGCCGGAGCCAGGGGCGGTGGCAGGCCGACGATAAGAGGGACGCTGGCGGTAGAGAATATAGATAAGGCCATCGCCGCCCTGAAGGATTCCTTTTCGAAATGACGACTTATCAAAAATTGCTGGCGATCAGGAAAAACCGCGGCTGCGGGTTTATGGTCTTGCTCGATCCCGATCGCCTGTCTCCCCGCAAGCTGGCTTTGTTTGCCGCCTCATGCGAAAAAACCGGCGCCGACGCCTTTCTGTTCGGATCGTCGATCATGATCGCCAACCATTTCGAAAAGTCGCTGCGAGCGGTAAAAAACGCCGTCAACCGGCCGGTGATTATTTTCCCGGGGTCGTCAGCGATGATTTCGCGGCATGCGGATGCCATACTTTTTTTATCGATGATCTCCGGTCGCAACCCGGATTTACTCATAAGCGAGCATGTCAAGGCGGCTCCGGCGCTCAAGCAAATCGGGCTTGAGCCGATTCCGACCGCCTATATGTTGATCGAATCGGGGGTGCATACGGCTGTTTCGTTTATCTCCAATACCTTTCCCATTCCAAGCGACAAGCCGGACATCGCCAGTGTCCACGCCCTTGCCGGGCAGTATCTGGGGATGAAACTTGTTTATCTCGAGGCCGGCTCCGGTGCCAAAAGACATGTTCCCGTCGAGATGGTCAAGCAGGTGTGCGAGTACGTCGACATACCGGTGATCGTCGGCGGCGGCATCAGGGATGAAAATACGGCTCACGATCTGGCTCGAACGGGGGCGTCGTTCATCGTGATCGGCAATGCCCTCGAGGATTCACCGGAACTGGCCCGGTCATTCGCCAAAGCGATTCACCTGCGTTAAGCGATGGAAAACATCAAGCAGCGGTTCGTCAAAGATCAATTAAAGGAATCGGCGGCCGTCAAAGACGCCTGTGCCGAAATCCTGCCGGCGGCAATCGAGAGCGCCGCTTTGCTCATGGCCGAGGCGCTCAAAGGCGGAGGCAAGATAATGTTTTGCGGCAACGGCGGGTCGGCGGCCGACAGCCAGCATCTGGCCACGGAGATCGTGGTAAGGCTTTCCGGCACGTTCGATCGCCCGGCGCTTCCGGCGCTCGCCCTGACCACCGATTCATCGATTTTGACCGCCGCCGGCAACGATTTCGGATTCGAGACGATATTTTCCCGACAGGTGGAGGCGCTCGCCGGTACCGGCGATCTGTTGATTGCCATTTCAACCTCGGGCAATTCGGCGAACGTGATAAAAGCGGTCGAAGCGGCGCGGAAACTCAATATCCGCTGCATAGCTCTCCTCGGACAAGATGGGGGTAAGTTGAAAAACATCGTCGATATCGCCCTTTGTGTTCCCTCGACGGACGTCCAGAGAATTCAGGAGGCGCATATCGCGATCGGGCACGTATTGATCGGACTGGTCGAGATGGAGCTGTTCAATCGATGAGCGAAACGGGACGCCGCAGCCTCGCCGGCAATTCGTTGATAATGATAGTCGGCCAAATCGCGGTGAAGATTCTGTCTTTTTTTTTACCCTTTACGCGGCCCGTATCCTTGGAGTCGAGCAATTCGGCCAATTCGGTTTTGCGGTGTCGCTGGTGGCGTTTTTTGCGATATTTTCCGAATTCGGCATAAGCACTTATCAAACTCGACAAACGGCCGTAATCAGGCACCGCGGAAACGTCGCCGGGTTGATGGCCGACGCATTTTTCGCCAGAACGTTGCTGGTACTTGTTTCTCTGGGGATATTGCTGCCGTTATCGCTGGCGATCAATAAACCTCCCGATGTCAGAATGCTTTTGTTGTTGTTGTCGGGTGCCATGAGCATGACCACATTGGCGGGAGCTTTCACCAGCACGATTTCGGGATATGAGCGGTTCAGGTTATTCAGCTTGCTTTCGCTTATCACCCAAAGCGTCAATACGTTTTCCGGTCTGGCGGTGTTGTCGGCGGGTCTGGGAATCGTCGGGATCGGCGGCGCTCAGTTCGGGTCGGCTCTGCTTTGTTCGACTGGAATCGCTCTGGCGGTGCATTTCCGGATCGTGCCGTTTTCGTTCACTTGGTCGTTCAGTCGCATCAAAGGGGTGCTCAGGGCGGCGGCGCCGTTGGGCATGACGGCTCTTATCACCATGCTGTATTATCGCGCCTCCTTTATTTTTCTGTCGCATTTTCACGGTGATATTGAAGTCGGCTATTATAATTCCGCCTACTCCATAATAAACAGTATGCTTTTGCTGCCGACCACTTTTTCGATGACCGTCTTGCCGCGCATGTCCGAATATGCCAAGTATGATTCCGAACGGCTGAACCTGCTCTATAGACGGGCGTATATGTACATGTTTTATATCGGATTTTCGACTGCCACCGGCGGGATGTTGCTGGCCGGTCCGATTTTCGACCTGCTGTATCCGGATTCGTATTTGCCGGGCGTGCCGATTCTTCGGATTCTGGTGTGGGCGTTGGCGTTGATGTTCGTCACCTCGCTTCAGGGCACCCACCTGGTTTCCCGCGACTTAAAAAAGCATCTTCTTCTCGTGGTGGCCGCTGCCGCCGCCACCAATATAATTTTGAATATTTTGTTGATACCGCCGCTGGGAGGATACGGCGCGGCGATCACGGCCGTATTATCGGAAGCGGTTTCGGGGATAGGCGGGTTTCTCGTCTTGAGAAAACACCTGCCGGTGCGCGTTCTGCTTGGCTGGACTTTGCGGTTGGGTCCATCGCTGGCGGCGATGGCGACATTCCTGATGCTGACACCCGCGTGGCCTTTGCTGATCAGGATTGCCATCGGCGGAATCATCGTGATCGGATTTCTGACTCTGGTCGGAGGGTTGCGCCGCGATGATTATCAAATGGCTGTGCAGCTTTGGAGAAAAGG
>CAZHVC010000230.1:0-3745 GCA_964535765.1 uncultured Ignavibacteria bacterium
CGCGAGGGTGGCCGCACCGTCGGCGCCGGAGTCGTAACCGAAATCATAGAGTAAAGGATTGACATGCCGCGGGAAATTATTGCGCTGGCCTGTAATGAATGTAAAAACAGGAATTACAGCACGATGAAAAATAAAAAGAAGCACCCGGATAGGGTCGAATATAAGAAATTTTGTCCGTTCTGCTCAAAGCATACGATGCACAAGGAAACGAGATAGGATTAGGACAGTAGCTCAAGTGGTAGAGCACCGGTCTCCAAAACCGGCGGCTGGGGGTTCAAGTCCCTCCTGTCCTGTTTGAGGCATTATAATGATAAATAAAATAACGAAGTTTCTCAAAGAGATCAGGCAAGAGCTGACGAAAGTGGCTTGGCCCTCAAAAGATGAACTCCGTGATTCGACGATCGTGGTCATCCTCCTTTCGATTCTGCTTTCGGCTTTTATCGGGGTTGTGGATTTCGGGTTGTCGAGAATTACGAGCCTAATTCTAAGGTAACCTATGGCCAAAAAATGGTATGTGGCCCATACGTACTCCGGCCACGAATACAAAGCCAAAAAATATCTCGAAAGCAGTTGTGTGACCCAGGGATTATCCGAATATTTCGGCCAAATCCTGGTGCCCACGGAAGAAATAGTCGAGATGAAACAGGGAAAGCGCTCGACCTCGGTCAAAAAATTTTTGCCGAGCTATATTCTGGTGGAGATGGAGTTGACTAAAGAAACCCAAAACCTCGTTACTTCGACACCCGGAATAACCAATTTCGTGGGAGCATCGGGCAAACCGGCCGCCTTAAGGGACAGCGAAGTGGCTCGTATTCTTCAGCAGATCGACCGCTCCAAGAATCGAGACGCCCTGGATATTCCTTATAAGGTAGGTGAAGCGGTGAAGGTTGTCGATGGCCCGTTTTCCGATTTCGCGGGAACCGTGAGCGAAATCAATCCGGAGCGGCGCAAGTTGAAAGTTATGGTATCGATATTCGGCAGGCCGACGCCGGTCGAACTTGACTACCTGCAGGTTAGAGCACTCTAATAAAGGAGCAGTCGTGGCGAAAAAAATCGTTGGAATGGTGAAACTGCAAATACCGGCCGGTAATGCCACTCCGGCGCCTCCAGTCGGGCCCGCTCTCGGCCAACAGGGTGTCAATATAATGGAGTTCTGCAAGTTGTTCAATGCCCGCACTCAATCTCAGGCAGGCTTGATCATTCCCGTCGTGATAACCGTGTACGCCGATAAATCGTTTACTTTCATAACCAAAACACCGCCCGCATCGGTTTTGCTTAAAAAAGCCGCCAAAATCGAAAAGGGTTCCGGCGAGCCGAACAAAACGAAAGTGGGCAAAGTCAGCCGCGCTCAGATTGCTGAAATCGCCAAAATGAAAATGCCCGATCTTAACGCCGGCGATCTGGCGAGCGCCGAAAGGTTGATTGCCGGCACGGCCCGAAGCATGGTAATCGACATCGCCGACTGATTGTGGGCATCTTGATCGAAGGAGCAGTTGTGAAAAAGGGCAAAAAATATAAAGCCGCCGCCGCGCTGGTCGACCGAACCAAAGCCTATTCGCTGGCGGACGGCATAAAACTTCTGCGGCAAACCGCCACGGCGAAATTCGACGAGACCGTGGAGATCGCCTGTCGGCTCGGCGTCGACCCCAAAAAAGCCGACCAGATGGTGCGAGGCACCACCGTGCTGCCGCATGGCACCGGCAAAACGGTGAGAGTGCTCGTCCAGACCAAAGGAGAAAAGGCGGCCGAAGCCAAGGCCGCCGGAGCCGACATGGTCGGCGCCGATGATTATGTCGAGAAGCTTCAGTCCGGTTGGGCCGATGTCGATGCCATCGTGGCGACTCCGGATATGATGGGGACAATCGGCAAACTCGGCAAAATCCTCGGTCCCAAAGGGCTGATGCCGAATCCGAAATCGGGAACGGTGACGCAGGACGTCGCCAAAGCGGTCAGGGATCTGAAAGCCGGCAAGATCGAATACCGGGTTGATAAAACCGGCAACGTGACCAGCAGAATAGGCAAAATTTCGTTCGGCGAAGAAAAATTGTTGGATAATGCAAGGACTTTTCTCGGTGCGATCATGAGAGCCAAGCCGGCGACGGCCAAAGGCACTTATTTGAAAAACGTATCGATCTGTTCGACGATGGGTCCGGGCATCAAACTCGATACCGCGGAAATAGCCGCCCTGGGCAGGTAGGTGGAAATGCCGACTCAAGAAAAAATTAATGAAGTCGCGGTCCTGAAGGAAAAGATCGCCGCGGCGAAGAATATAATCGTAACCGACCATACGAGCATCACCGTCGAGGATATGACCGTCTTGCGGCGTGATCTGCGCCGGGCTAATTCGGAGCTGCGCGTGGCCAAGAATACTCTATTGCGGATTGCCGCCCGGCAATCGGGCCGGGAATATCTGGCCGGATGTTTCGAAGGGCCGACCTCGCTTGTCCTCGGCTATGACGATCCGGTCATGCCCGCCCGCATAATTTATGAGCTGAATAAAAAAATCGATCGGCCGAAGGTCAAGGCTTATATACTTGACAATCAGCTTCTGGGAGTCGAAGATTTCAAAAAAATCGCTCAACTGCCCTCACGTGAGATCGTATTGGCCCAGCTTATCGGAACGATCCAAGGCCCGATAGTCAATTTCATCATGACTCTGGATGGGGTAGTGCGTAACTTTATCGGCCTGATAGATGCTTTGGCCGAGAAAAACAAATAACGGCGTGATTATAAAAGGCAAATTTGCAGGATGGATGGTTATTGATCGCTGACGGACTATCGGTCTTTGCATCTTTTTTCCGCTGATCATGGGATATCTAAATTTATTTTAATAATAACAAGGAAGTAGAGGTTAAATATGAGCGAAAAAGTAAACCAGGCGTTCGATATCATCAAAGGCATGACGGTTATTGAACTGTCAGACCTTTCCAAGAAAATGCAGGAGGAGTTTGGCATTTCCGCCGCCGTGGCGGCCCCTGTGGCGGTGGCGGCAGGAGGCGGCGCTGCCGCCGCTCCGGCCGAAGAGAAAACCGAATTCAATGTGGTCATCGATTCAGCTGGCGACAAGAAAATCCAGGTTATCAAAGTCGTGCGTGAACTGACGAATCTCGGACTCAAGGAAGCTAAAGACCTCGTGGATAACGCCCCAAGTGTGGTCAAAGAAGGTGTTTCCAAGGATGAGGCCGAAGCCGCAAAAGCCAAACTGCAGGAAGCCGGCGCGACCGTTACTATAAAATAATTTGGGGAGCAATCCTCAGGGAGGGTCCTTGTGATCTCCAAGAATGGAAAGCGCGTCTCCTTTTCCAAGTTGGGGACCGCTTTGGATTTGCCGCATTTGGCGGCTATCCAAACAGATTCATATGAGGAATTTCTGCAGGCGAAAGTTCATCCCGACAAAAGGGCGAATAAAGGCCTGCAGGCCGTGTTTTTGCAAATATTTCCGATAACGGACGTCCAGGAAATTTACTCTCTCGAATTCGTAAGGTATATAATCGACCAGCCCCGCTATACAATTGAAGAATGTCAGGAAAGAAACATGACTTTCGGGGGACCGCTGAAAGCCACCCTGCGGCTGGTGACCCGCGAAAACCCCGGAGCCGGCTCGCGCGTCAAGGATATTATCGAACAGGATGTTTTTCTCGGCGAACTACCGCTGATGACCGAGCGCGGAACCTTTATCATCAACGGTGCCGAGAGGGTGATCGTCAGTCAGTTGCATCGATCCCCCGGTGTGTTTTTCGATGAG
>CAZHVC010000231.1:0-3740 GCA_964535765.1 uncultured Ignavibacteria bacterium
CGGGCCGCCGCCAGACCGGAATACGGCGATTCGAGATAGGTTGAATATCCGTATTCGGTGGGGCGGAGATACTGAAGCTGAATTTGCCAGCCCGGGGAAAAGGCGATTCCGGCGGGGTTGTGCAATGCGCCAAAAGCATCATCGGCAATCGCACTATAGGCGAATCCGATACCCTCGCCGCGGGCCCCCGCATTGACTTCGAGATTGTTCCCGGTAGCGGATACGAAAGCCATCGCCACCGCAACCGTTGTCACCAGTAGCTTCCTATTCATCGTCAATCCTCCAACTTAATTGTGGCAGATCGTAGACGATTGCGTAATACAATCCCCAGGTTCTCCGGTCTATGCCACGAATATTCTTATCATTTCTTATATCGACATATTCGAGCGCTAACTTACTTTGCCAACGATGGTTTTTTTGAGCGATAAGGGCCAGGTGCGCTTTAGTTGTTTTTTCCACGATCCCCGAGGGAAAATCCTCCTGGTAATCCTGTGAATCAAGCCATGGCGCCGTCCACTCGTCGGTCAGCCGGCCTTCACCTCGCCTCTGGAATGTGACCGAGGCTGTCAGGAAGAGGAAATCGGATATATGCCAGTCGTAGAACAGGCCGAATCTGTCATGGTCCGGCCCCAGACTGTCGCCGATGGGAATTCCCTCATTCTCATAACGATTGTATGGACACATCTGGTTGTAGGTGCGATTACGGATATGGTCGTAAGTCAGCTCGAGATTCGTTGTCTTCACCGGAAAATCGAACAGACATATTCCTCCCGAAAAGCCATATTCCGAGGGTTCGCGATCGGAGGCGGTTCGATTTTCTATCTGGAGGTCATCGATCAGAAAATCGAAATAAGCGGCGGCTCGATCCGTTCGCCTGAATACCGCTCCCAGACCGATGAATGTGTTGTCATCGCGGTTTTTATTGAGCTGTTCGGCGTGATACCAAAGCAAAGGGAAAACATAATACAATTCGGGACGGCGCCCCTGACCGCCATATATCACCGATTCTTTCAGCATGATGTCCAACCAACTGAAAGGGGATACGACCAGGGCATGGGCCGATAGATACCGGTTTTCAGGGGACGGCGATCCGGCCGGGTCGGTGATTGGCGATAGAAATGCGGTTATCGAAGCCAATTCGGCGTGGTCATTGAATCTATACCTGATAAAAAGGCCATCCAGCGGCATTGCCGAGGGCGAAATAAATAGCGAACCGGCGCGTCGCCCCATAGGCCAACCGGTCCGCCGGCGACCCAGCTCTACCGAAATCCTGTTCGTTACATACCCGGCGGTTGCCGTTTCGGCATAGCCGGCCCAACCGTTCCATTTTTTCCCTGAATAATCGGGATTTCCGGTAAGTTGCGAATCGATGCGATATTCCACGTGAACGCCGATATTTCCGGAAATGCCATATGACAATCCCGGGAAGAATTGCCAGTATGCTTTATTGAAATCCTTTCCGAAATGGCCGTGGCCGACACTCACAAGACCTATTCGTAGACTTTGATCGGCCGCGGCGAAGCGCCGGGAATTCAAAATTATCGGCCGCCACAGCGCCTTATCGGTTGCCGCCGAATCGATTGTTCTATCTCCATCTCCGATTTCCGTCGGCAGAAGTAGAGCTCGCCCGGCGGAAATTCTGCCCCGCATATATAATTCCCTTAAAAATAAGTTGGCGACTTCGGTATCGAGTCTGCCTATCGGTATCGCCACGGCATGACTGAAAACGATGAAGATTACAAGCAGAGTGGAAAGTTCACGCATGATCAACTTTTTTACACCGAAAGGGGGACTTCATTTTCACGGTCGATCGGAGCCTCCGTTTCCGAGTCGGCTCTTTGCGCCACGATCGCCCCATGTTTTTTATTCGAGACCGATTGATGTTTTTTGATCGGCGCCGAGGCCCGATTTTCTGTCGGCCGATTTCCGAAAATGAGCCTGTGACGTCCCTCTTTAGCCGCCGTCGAGTTTCGAATAATGGACAATATCGTTTTTTGTCGCGCCAGATAGGAAAAGGCCATTGAGGCAAGCCATGACAGCGCCAGCGCCGGCCGAATATCGATATATGGGTTGGCGAAATACAATACTATCAGATAAAGAACGTGGGCGAGCGTGATTAAAACCAGCCTATGCCCGGCGGCTGTTTTCGAATTTACGAATCTGCTCCAGAATCTGGCGGTCGAAATGACGAATCCGTAGCAGCAAGCAAACGAGGCAAGCAACAGCACGATTTTTATGGCTGCATTCTCCTTCAGTATATCGGGAATCGGGAAAAACCGAAGATTGATGAAAAGAGCGACTGCCATCAAGGCGGGTGCGGTGATATGGCCGGCTATTTTCGCCAGGAATCTGATCGACCTGTTCGGCGACGTACTCGTTCTAAGCTGCGGAGTGTTCTCAAGGCCGGGGAGTTCATTCCGGCGTGATCCGGCAAGCCGCAGGAGATCGTCGATATCGAACGGTTTCAGCAGATAATCGACGGCTCCGGCGCGGAACGACTCGATAATCGTTTCATTGTCGGATTTTCCGGAGACGATGACGGCTTTCGTATCGGGATTGGTTTGTTTTATTTTTGATACGAGGTTGAGGCCATTGGCATCCGGCAGACCGATATCGATGAAGGCGACGTCAAAATTTCTGGTTTTGAGCAGCGATTCGGCCTGATTTCCGGATTGGGCGGTCGCCACATTATGGCCGTCGCTTCCCAGAACCTCCTTGATTAGTTCGGTTATGCATTTATTGTTATCGACAACCAGAATCTCAGCCATATTCAACTCAGCTAATAGGCGCCTCGCTTTGACAAGACAGCCGGAATTGTCCGGGCCATGATTTTGAAATCGAGCCAAAGCGACCAGCGGTCGATGTATTCGAGATCCATTTTCATCCATTCCTGGAACTTAATCTGGTTTCGCCCGCTTATCTGCCAAAGGCAGGTGATTCCCGGCTTGACCGATAGTTTGCGTCGTTGCCAGGGCTCGAACCTTTTGACCTCTCCGGCAAGCGGCGGGCGCGGACCAACGATCGACATATCACCCTTGAGTACGTTGAAAAGCTGAGGCAGCTCATCGAGCGAGGTTTTTCTGAGGAATTTACCCACGGCCGTCACTCTCGGATCGTTCTTGATCTTGAACACGGGGCCGTCCATTTCATTTATCGTCAGGAGGCCTTTCTTGAGTTTATCGGCATTGCGGACCATGGTTCTGAATTTGTATAGAACAAACGCCCGGCCGTGAAGCCCCAATCGTTTCTGTTTGAAAAAAACCGGTCCGGGTGAGCTGATTTTGACCGACAGGGCGATAACCGCCAAAAGCGGCAGGGTCAAAATCAGCCCGAAAAGAGCCAAACATCTGTCCAGAATATATTTCAGTGCCAGCGATAGTGAGATAGGCGGCGCCGGATCGGAAACGATAAGTAATTGATCATCTAATTCCACGATCCTGCTAATTATCTTGGGTTGCGCTGGTCTATCGGCGATCTGAATGGTTTTTATCCCCATCAGATGGCATTCGTCGATGGCCTTCCGGATATGTTCGAGGCCGTTGTTTTCGGTGGCGAATATTACCCAATCGATCCGTCTGGCCTTGATAAGACGGGGCAGAATTTCGAGGTTTCCGACGACCGGAATGTCGTTGATTCTTCTTAAGGGCAGGATTTTGAAATTAGTGTCGTTGTTAGCTTCGATGAATCCTATTATCTTTGCGCCCCATTGGCGATTGGCCGATATCATTTCGGACGCCGAT
>CAZHVC010000232.1:0-3733 GCA_964535765.1 uncultured Ignavibacteria bacterium
GAGGAAACAGGACTTAAGGTGACGCCGAATAGATGTTTCAAAGTCTATGCGGGCGATGACGATCCACGGACAAGGGCGGTGCTGGTGGTCTATCTTGTCGAAATAACCGGGGGGACGCTTTGCCCCGGCGACGATGCCAGCGAGGCGCAATTTTTCGGTGAATCCGAAATCCCCGCCAATATCGCTTTCAAATCGCACCGCCAAGCTCTGGACGAATACTCCGCCTATAAAAAGAGTGGAAACTGGCCGCCGCCAACGGTATAAAATATGGGCAAGATACTGGGAATCGATTATGGAAAAGCCAGAGTCGGGCTGGCAGTTTCGGATGAAATGCGGATATTGGCCTCGGCTCATTCGGTCATCGAATACAAGCAAGAAACGCGGTTGCTGGATAAGCTGAGCCAGCTGATAGACAAGGAAAACATAGAAGAAATCGTGGTCGGCCTGCCGCTGAACATGAACGGCAGTTACGGCGATATCGCCGGCAAAGCAAAAAGGTTCGCCGAATCGCTCGCCAAAAGGTGCGGGCGCAAAGTTCATTTGATCGACGAGCGGCTCTCGACGGTGGAGGCGGCCAAACAGATCCACGCCTCGGGGAAAAAGACGACCAAGCAAAACCTCGACCTGGTGGCCGCAACGATCATATTGCAGGCTTTTATCGACCGGAGAAAACCGGGAAATGAAATCCGATAAACCAAACCCGACCGGAGGCGGATTCGAGTGCGAATTGAGAACGGCAAAACCAAACGGCGCCGGCGCGGTTCGGAAAACGGGCTCGTCTGTTCGATTCGGCGGGAGGACTGACAACTGATGGCAAGTCGATGGGTTTGGAAAATCCTGGTTGCCTGTTTCCTCATCACGTTTATCATCGGAGCATATCTTTATTTTATCCCGCAACAGGCCGCCGATTTCGGAAATCAACCCAAGTATATTTTGATAAAGAGAGGCGAAGGAGTCTATGAAATCGCCTACAAGCTGCGCCAGATGGGGGCCATCGGCTCCGAACTGAATTTCGTCGTCTTTTCCAAATTACCCTGGAACGATAAAAAAATAAAGGCCGGACGTTACGCCATCGAACCGGGGGCCAGCCTTGCCGGCATTTTCCGGCTACTGACCTCAGGAGCGGCGGTCCCCTATATGATCACCATTCCGGAGGGATACACGATCGCGCAAATCGCGAAACTCCTATCAAGCCAGCTTGAACTCGAAGTCGATGAGTTCATTCGGGCCTGCGGCGACCGGGAACTGCTCGATTCGCTGAATATCAGCGGGGAGACGGCTGAGGGATACCTCTATCCGGATACTTACGATTTTTTCTACGATGAAAAACCGCAGGCGATAATCCGCAAGATGGTGGGAAGATTTTTCGAAAGCCTGCCCGAGGATTTCGAGGAAAAGGCGGGAATGGCCGGCTTGGATCCGGAAGAAGCGGTGATTTTAGCCTCGCTGATCGAGAAAGAGGCGATGATCGACAGCGAAAGGCCGATAATTTCGGCCGTTTTCCACGAGCGGCTCAACAGAAACATGCTTCTGCAATGCGATCCGACCGTAATCTATGCCCTTGGCGCAAACAAAAAGCCCCTTTATTACAGCGACCTGCAGATCGACTCGCCCTACAACACCTACAAGTATCCCGGGCTGCCTCCGGGACCGATCTGTTCACCGGGATCGGCCTCCCTTTTGGCGGCGGTGAATCCGGCGGACGTCGATTATCTTTATTTCGTCGCCAAAGGTGACGGCTCCCACATTTTCAGCAGGACGAACGATGAGCATAATCGTGCCAGAAACAGAGTGCGGAAAACAAAACTTTTGGGAATAGCGCCATAAAGGAGCAGCATGAATCTCTACATAGACAAATTCAGGGATCGCCGATTCGGAGTGATGGTGGTCGGCGTAACCGATTCAGGCCTGCGATTCGTCGGTATCGGCCAAAAGGCGACATACGAAGCTGTTTTTGCCTACGCAAAAACAAATCGGCTGATCCCAACCAAGGTCCCCAGTCGGACCGGCCGCTATGTAAAACAGCTTAGATCTTATTTCGCCGGGAAACGAAAGCAGTTTTCGGTCGAATTCGATCTGGGGCACCTGCCCGAATTCACCCGCAAGACGTTGCTGGCCGCTCTGAAAATCCCCTACGGCAAAACATCGACATACGGCGAGCTTGCCCGTTCCGCCGGAAAACCGCGGGCCGCTCGGGCGGTCGGCCGAATCATGGCCGCCAATCCCGTTCCGATCGTCATCCCTTGCCATAGAGTCGTGGGGGCAAAGGGCGATCTGACCGGCTATGGAGGGGGAATAGCGATGAAGAAAAAGCTGCTTTCGTTCGAAAAGTCCTGAACTCTCAAAAACGAATTTGAGATTCCCGTTTCCTTGACTGTCGAACCATAGAATTATTTTCCGGCCCGGCGGAGGAGCCGCAATTCCTCCGCCGAAAACCGGTCTTACCCGATCATATCAACAACTGATCGTTTAAATCCTGCTGATTGGCGACCTGCCCCGGCTGCCTGCCGGTTCTATATCTTTCGAAAGCCGGCTTCTCGAGCGCTTCAGGCGAGCAGTCATGGGTAGCCAGATTTTGATAGATATGCCTTTCCGTGTAAGCTGGGATTCGCCGCTTTGGCTTCTGTCCGCCGTTGTTTCCGTTGTCATTGAACAATAAGCCATTGCCGGCAACTTTGCATTTAATTTCGTTATGATTGCCGAACCCCGTGGCAACTACGGTGACATATATTTCATCGGTCAGATTGTTGTCGATCACCGCGCCGAAAATGATATTGGCATCGCCGCCGACTGCGGCATACACCGATTCCATGGCATCGGAGACGTTCGTAATCGTCAGTTTCCTGCCGCCCGTGATATTGACCAGCACTCCCCGGGCACCCGAAATATCGATATCATCGAGCAAAGGCGACTTTATCGCCAAACGAGCCGCCTCCTCGGCCGCATTCGGACCTTTGGCGAAACCCGTACCCATCAGGGCTTCTCCCTTTTCCGACATCACCGTTCGCACGTCGGCGAAATCGAGATTGATCAGGCCGCAGCGGGTGATTAGATCGGCTATTCCCTTGGTCGCCCAGTAGAGGATTTCATCGGCCCGGCGAAAAGACTCAACGAAAGGAGTATCGGGATCGAGCTTTTTAATCAATTTTTCATTGGGGATGATAATCAGCGAATCGACGTTTTTACGAAGCTCGGCGATTCCCTGCTCGGCCCGGGTTATTCTCTTGTCGCCTTCGAAACGAAAAGGCCGGGTGACTATTCCAACCGTGAGTGCGCCTTGTTCCCGGGCGCACCTCGAAACAATAGGGGCCGCCCCGGTGCCGGTTCCTCCGCCCATTCCGGCGGTGACGAAAACCATGTCGGCGTCGGCCACACCCGCCCTTATCTCGTCGATATTTTCTTCTGCGGCCTTCATGCCGATTGCGGGAATCGCCCCTGCCCCGAGTCCTTTGGTAAGTATTTTGCCGATTTGTATCTTTTCGTTGGCAAGGCTGAAATCGAGAGCCTGCTTATCGGTGTTTATCGAGACGAATTTCACGCCGGTTAACCCGGCTTCGATCATCCGGTTTACCGCATTTCCGCCGGCGCCGCCGACGCCGACCACTTTCATCCGCGCATAGGCTTCGCTCTCGGGAGCAAATTCAATCACTTGCTTTTCCTTTCTATCCCCGATGGGGAAGACCTAAAAATATTCAGAAAATATGTTTTTTATCTTTGTCATAAGGCCCTGTCC
>CAZHVC010000233.1:0-3732 GCA_964535765.1 uncultured Ignavibacteria bacterium
ATATCACGCTTCTTTTCGGCAGCAAACACAGACAGTCGCAATTGAATATATTACAGAATATAGATCGTCAGTTGCGCGGTTTCATTATGGTGAAAATATACGTGACCGCCGGCATGACGGCCGTCATCACCGTAGTATTGCTGCTGTTCGGCATTCCGTACTCATACATCTGGGGACCGTTTGCCGGAATAATGAATTTGATCCCCTATGTTGGACCGATCATCGGCGCGGTGCCGCCTTTGCTGGTGGCGGCGATCAACACCGGAGTTTCAGCCAAGGTGGCAGCAATCGGGGCCGTTTTTCTGGCGATTCAGATCGTGGAATCAAATCTCATCACGCCCCGGCTTACCGCCGATAAGGTCGATTTGAATCCGCTGGCGGTGATGGTTTCTTCGATCATTTGGGGTTACCTCTGGGGGGCCGTCGGCGTGGTTCTGGCCATCCCGATTACTGCGGCCATAAAAGTTCTCTGCGACAATATCGAAGCGTTGGAGCCGATCGGAATATTGTTAGGCAATAGAATCCGAAAATAACCGCTGAACCATAAATTTCGTATGACGATCGAGACGAACACCGCCAAAAAAGACTACTTGAGTTGGTATAAGGATATCGAACAAGTCCTGAGTCGGCGCAACGACGCTCATATATTGCTGTCGAGCTCAATCGAGGAGCCGATCGACCTGTTGTTTGAACATCTGCAAAAAAGCAAGCCGCAACTAAGGTCGCTCATGTCAATTCCCAACCCATGGGGGCTGCCGGAGTTGTTCGATTGTTTGAGTCTGCGTTACGGGATGCCCAAAAACAAGCTGATTCCGGCGGCCGGAACGTCAAATGCGCTTTACCTTGTCTGTCGGGCATTGCTGGAGCCGGGCGACGAAGTGGCCGTCGAAAGCCCCGGCTACGAGCCGTTGACGATTGTCCCCGGTCTGGTCGGAGCCCGGATCCGCTGTTTCGATCGGCGACCGCCTGATTTTGCCGTCGACATCGATTCGTTGAAACGGGCAATAAATAAAAAGACGAAATTGTTGATAATCACCAATCTTCACAATCCCAGCGGGGCGAAAACGAGCGACGGGGAATTGACCGAAATCGCAGCGCTGCTTGCCCGGCATGCCCGGCGGGCGTACGTATTGGTGGACGAAGTCTATCACGATTTCGCCATCGACTCGCAGGGACCAGCGGCCGGACTCGGGCCGGAATTCATCTCGATCGGCAGCCTGACTAAAGTTTACGGGCTTGGTTTTCTGCGCTGCGGCTGGATATTCGCCGAGTCCGAACTGATTCACCGGATTAGGGAGATCAAGACGGCCGTCGAGGGAATCGGTTCGCGGGTCCTTGAGGCGATAGCGATCGTCGTGCTGGAAAATCTGGAGCAGTACCTGCGTCGGTCGCTGAGCATCGTCGCCGAAAACCGGCAGACATTGGACCGGGAAATCAGTCGTTTGATCGAATCTGAATTGTTGTATGGCCAACCGCCTGAAAACGGCTGCGTCTATTTCCCTCAACTGCCCGATGAAACAGATACCGACCGGTTATGCGAAAACCTGAGTGAAAAACACGGCGTTTTCGTCGTTCCGGGAAGGTTTTTCGGCGCACCGCGTCATATAAGAATAGGATTCGGGGCTTCGCCCGACAAATTCACCGAGGCGATTCGAAGGTTCCGCGCTGGACTTCAAGAGCTTGTCGGGCAGCGTCCTTGATGCGGCCGGAACCCACCGACACGGCTTCATTCAAGTGCTCGATATGCATCCTGCCTGAATCCCGGCGAGCAAATGCAGTAAAATATAAGATCGTCAGTTCCCGTATTGGTGATTCTCTGGCTGCAACCGGCCGGTATGAGAACCAGATCGCCGCCCTTGACCGCTTGCGGCGGCCCGCCCGCCACCTCCATCGCGCCGGTCCCGGAGACAATAAGATACCTCTCGTCGATCCCCTCGAGGACATGCCTGACCGTGGCAACCCCCGGTCCGACGCGGGCTCGGGCGATCGAAATCGAGGGGTCGGTCGGGGTGTTGACAAGTTCGAGAATATGGCAACGTTCGGCCGTGAAACGCTCATCGCCGCAATCCGGTTTGATAATTGCTGGTTTCATTCGGAGATACCTCTTTCCTTCGGATCGGACGGATATCCGCGCGATTCGGGATTGTTCCGCAATAAATCCGGGGATGAAAGGCGAACGCCGCTCGCGTTCTTCGTTCGGCAAACAGGCCACACCCCCGGATTACCGAACGGAACCGTTTATCGAAGCTTGCCTTTCCCCTATAATTTGGCGGCGATAGCCTCGGCCATTTCGAGGGTGGTGTTCTGGCCGCCCATATCGTAGGTGCGGACTTTACCCTCGGCGATAACCGCAGCCACCGCCCGATCGAGCCGGGCACCTTTCTCGGTTTCGCCGAGCCAGTCGAGCATCATTTTCGCCGACAAAATACAGGCGGTCGGGTTCACTTTATACTGACCGGCATATTTCGGAGCCGAACCATGAGTCGGCTCGAACACCGCCAATTTCTCCCCGATATTCCCCGAACAGCCGAATCCGAGACCGCCGACCATCTGGGCGCAGAGATCGGAAATGATATCGCCGTATAGGTTGGGGGCGACCAACACCTCATAGTTGAACGGATTTTTCAGAAGCCACATGGTGATAGCATCGATATTGGCATCGTCCATGGTGATTTCGGGATAATCCTTGGCCACTTCCCGGGCGATTTCCAGAAACAAACCATCGGTGGCCCGCACCACATTGGCTTTATGCACGACCGTAACTTTTTTGCGGTTGAATTTGCGGGCATACTCGAATGCGGCTTTGATTATTCGGCGGGATCCGGCAACGGTATTGATTTTGCAGGAAACGGCGAATTGGTCCGGGGCCAGCTTGCTGAAAGGGGCAAACGGTTTGGCCAAGCGTCCAAGGAGATCGGCCAGCTCCGCCGGTACGGGCGAAAACTCCACCCCGGCGTATAAATCTTCGGTGTTTTCCCTGAAAACGACCAGGTCGATGTTTTCTTTGTAATTAAGGGGATTGCCGGCATACCCCCGGCAAGGTCTCAGGCAGATATAAAGATCGAACAACTGACGCATGCGGACGATCGGCGAACGATAGGTGAGATTTTTATCTTTCAGATGGGCGGCCAGTTCGGCCTGCGCCGCTTTCACCGGTTTGGAAGTGATTGCCCCGAACAAAGCCGCATCGACTTTTTTCAGTAGATCGATCGTGCGTTCCGGGAATGCATCCCCTTCCTTGCACCAGAACTCCCACCCGATGTCGCCGGGAATGTATTCGGCGTCGAGTTTTATTTTGTCAAGGACGATCCGCGTCGCTTCCATGACGTCGTTTCCGACCCCGTCGCCGGGCAACCAGGCAATCTTGTACTTGGCCATCAAAACACCTTTGCATTGGCTGTTAAGTTGTTTTTTCTCTCATTTCGCAACCGGAACAAAATTAAACGCGTGCCCTTGCCGACGCAAGGGGTTTCGGAACACGGTTAAGGCGACCGGGAGCGCCGCAATCGAACAGCGATACACAATCAAGGGGCGACAGTGATCGTCAGGCGATGGGAACTTCCGAGATCATTGCGGTTGATCACGAAAGCATAATCAAAAGTGAAATGGCGATAGCTCATTCCCCCGCCGAAAGCAAGCCCGCGGGAATCGTAGCCAAATCCGTAGCCGGCCCTCAACGCAAATCCCTTATCCGGCAGCCATTCGAACCCCAAATCGGTCTTGGTTCCGGAG
>CAZHVC010000234.1:0-3711 GCA_964535765.1 uncultured Ignavibacteria bacterium
ACTATATGCCGGCCATGTATAAGTGTGTTCAAACATATGCTGGAAATATCGAGACGGCCGGCGAAAAATCGGCGCTCGAATGCCTTTATAACGATTGTGAGAACATTTCGGTCGATTTCGCCATTCTCGAGAAGGCCGATAACGTGCTCTGCGTCAAAGGCGAAATTAAATGGGACGATGTCGGTTCCTGGCTGGCGTTGCAACGGGTGTTCAGCCCCAATAGCGAAGGGAACGTGATCAAAGGGAACGTGGTCACCGAAATGAGTTTCGAAAATACGATCGTCAATGCCTCAGCCAACGGCCTGGTGGTGTCATTCGGCGTGTCCGATCTGGTGATCGTGCGCACCGATAACGTGGTGATGGTGGCTCACAAGACGAAGGTCGGCGATATCAAGGATTTGTTGAACAAATTTGAACAAGATGAATCGCTACAGAAATATCTTTGATTGGATCATATTAATAGCGGCGTTGTTTTTATCCTGCGGAACCGCCGCAATCGGCAAAAAAGCGACTTTGGACAATCGGCTTTTGGCGGAACGTTGGTTTGATCCGTTGAATTCGCCGCAGGATACGTTGACGATCACGGGCCGCTATCCCGGACGGGGAGTCGAGCCGGATTTTCCGATTCATTCCTCGGACCGACCGGATTCGGGATCGATTGCGGCCGCCGAGCCGGCCGGTGAGTCGGCGGCGATTTTCCGAGTCCAGATTTACGCCAGCAAATCGCTTGATGACGCCAGAGAATACGCTGCCGTCGTGGAAAACCTTTTCCCCGAAGGGATATTTATCGAGTATCAGGCGCCTTATTACAAAGTTCGTTTAGGAGAGTTTCACAGTCCGAAATCGGGGCAGGCATTTCTTGAGAAGGTGAAGGGGATGGGGTTCGAAAACGCCTGGCTGGTCAGGATAATGAAATGATCGCCGCTCAACTGAATGCGACCGATTCTATGGCCTGGGAATCGCTTTCAAATGGCGGCGTGATTTTGCTGCCCACCGATACCGTATGGGGGCTGGCCTGCGATTTCGAAAATGGGGATGCTTTGAGGAAATTGTATGGCTTGAAGCGGACGGAACCGAGGCAGACCGCCCTGCTTATTTCCGACATTGATCAACTTGAGGGTTTGAATATAGAACTTGATGGAATGGCCGCAAAATTGGCGGCGAGATTCTGGCCGGGGGCTTTGACGATCGTTGTGCCGGCCGACTCGCCCCGTCTCGGGCTGGTCGCCGGACCCGACCGGACAATCGGTATCCGCCTTCCCGATTGCCAGCGGTTGCAGCGTTTGATCCGCGGATACGGCAGACCGCTGGCGGCATCGAGCGCCAATTTTACAGGTCAAAAGTCGCCGCGCTTTTTGGCCGATGTCCCATCGAGTATAATTTCCGGCGTTGATGCGGTTATCGAGCCGGAAACCCATACCTCGGGGATCGCCTCGGCGGTGGTCAAATGCGTGGGCGATGGTTGGCGGTATCTGCGGGCCGGAGCGATCAAAGAGACCGATATTCGCAGAGCGATCGAAAACGATGCCGGATAGATTTAACGTATTGTTCATTTGCACAGGCAATACCTGCCGTTCACCGATGGCGGAAGGGATCGCCCGCAAGATTATTTCCGAGAAGGGGTTGACGAATATCGAGGTCGGTTCGGCGGGGACGGGTGCGGTCGATGGTTCGCCGGCCACGGAATTCGCCATCGCCGCGGCCGCCCATTGGGATATCGATATCAGCAACCATCGGTCGCGATCGCTGAAGCGACGGTTGATCGAAGAGGCCGATATTATTCTGGCGATGAGCCATGAACATGTCGATAAAATAGCCGAAATGGACGGGGCAGCCAGGGAGAAAACATATCTGCTGAAAGGTTTTCCCGCCCGATATTCGCCCACCCAGGCCCGCGTCGAAGATCCGATCGGCGGCAGTCTCGAGCAGTACAACCAGACGTTTCTCGAACTCGACGAGGAATTGAGGCGGATATTTCCGAGGCTTGCCGATTTGGCTATGAAGGACAAAAGTTGATCGGGTCTTTTCTGCGCATAATGATCGCCGCGGCGGTCCTGGGGTCGGGCGGCGACGGCACGTTCGAACCGCCGGTCGGCGGCGAGTCGCTGGATACGCCGGGCGACAGCTATATCAGCCCGGAACAACAATTCCGTTCATTCGGCGGTGATTCGACCAACTGGACCAGGACGGTGGAAAATAAATCGTGGGGGGTTGGGGAATACCTCGAGTTCAGCCTCTCCTATGGGCTGATTTCAGCCGGCTGGGCGGTGATGAAAATCCCCGAAATCATCAACTATAACGGCTATTCCTGTTATAGGGTCGTTTCCATCGCCCATTCCAACGATTTCGTTTCGATGTTTTATCCGGTCAGAGACACGGTTGAAAGCTATATCGACACCAAGGGTTTATATTCACATTATTTTCGCAAGCATCTGCGGGAGGGCGGCTACAAGGTCGATCGGATCACCACTTTCGATCAAAGACGGCAACTGGCGATCACCGCCAAGGACACGGTGCCCACTTTTCCATTTGTCCAGGATGTGCTGTCATCCCTTTATTATATCAGGATTCAGGATCTCGTGCCCGGCAAAGATATTTTGATAGACAATCATACCGATCGCAAGAATTATCCACTGAAAGTCATTGTGCATGGCCGTCAGGAGATCGAAGTCCCGGCGGGCAAGTTCAAGTGTATCGTGGTCGAGCCGGTCATGCGTCATGAGGGGATATTCAAGGCCAAGGGGAGAATTACGATCTGGTTGACCGATGATCGGCACAAGATGCCGGTCAAGATGCAGTCGGAAGTCTATCTGCTGGGTTCGATATCCGCCAAACTGAAAAAGTACACTCTGGGGGAAATAGGCCGTGTCGGATAAAATCGATTTGGCAAAAGTGAAACGTTTTTCGGTGCACGATAGGGTTACCAAGGCCGAGATCGGTCGTTTCGGGAAACCTCCCCGCGGCATGAGGCCGTTTTTCGATTCATTGCCGGGTTATCTCAAGGCGGCAGATTTGCGCAATCTAGCCAATGATTTGATCAGGGCCAAAAGGCGGAAACGGGCGATCGTTTGGTTGATGGGGGCTCATCCCTTGAAAGTCGGTCTGTCGCCTTTAATAATCGATTTGTTGAGGCGGGGCTATATTTCTCATCTGGCGCTTAACGGAGCCGGGGCGATTCACGATCTGGAGATCGCATTCTGGGGAAGGACCTCGGAGGAAGTGGCCGATACGCTGCAAGATGGCAGTTTCGGGATGGTTTACGAAACGCCGAAATATCTGGCGCGGGCGGTCGCCCAATCGCCTTCGGATTGCGGCCTGGGCGATTCGATCGGGCGGTTCATAAACGAAAATAAGCCGCATTATCGCAGATTTTCGCTGATCGCCGCCGCCGTGGGATGCGGCGTCACGGTCAGTGTTCATGTGGCTATCGGCACCGATACGATTTGTCAGCACCCCGAATTCGACGGCGGGTTGTGGGGCGCCAAAAGCCAGATCGATTTTCGAATACTGGCGGCCCGGTTGAAAAAATTGCACGACGGCGGTGTGGTTTTGAATATCGGGTCGGCCGTGGTTTTGCCTGAGGTGTTTTTGAAAGCGCTGGCCGTGGCCAGGAATATCGAGGGTAAGATAACCGATTTTACCGCAGCCAATTTCGATATGATTCAGCATTACCGGCCGAACGAGAACGTGGTCCGCCGGCCGACATTGGGC
>CAZHVC010000235.1:0-3698 GCA_964535765.1 uncultured Ignavibacteria bacterium
GCATTATTCTATCGAGTTCGGCGATCAGCATGCCGCCGGTTTCCCTCGAATCATCGGCCTCGAGCCGCTCGGCTAAATGTTTCCGCAAACCATCGAGCAGCTTTCTGGTGGCCAGGCGATTTTCGCTTCTGGCTGCCTTGTATTCGATAAGTTGTCTGGCGAATTTCGTGTTGAATCTTTTCAGGTTGACGCCCATATCCGTTTTGATTTTAGTCCGGATCGTTTTTTTTGTCAATCTAATTTTGGCAAAACGTTTTTGTTTCCGATCACTTCAAAACGTTCGAGAAGGCAGCATTGAATACTTTCGCAATGATTCGAAAACAACGAACATGAATGGCGCCGGGGCTATATGGAATCATCGCCCGGCCGAAATTTCAGGCTCTGGCTGAATTATCGATGCGGAGACTCAAAATTCTCTCGGCGCCGCCGTAGTCCCGGATAATTTCGATTTCGTAAAAGGGAATCCTGTTTGAAACGACTTCTTTCAAAGCACCGGCCCGGCCGGCCGGCATTTCAAAAAGGATGTTTTCCGGCGGTGCGGCCATCTTCGAACAACCTTCTATGACGGCTCTGTAAAAAATCAGCGGATCTTCATCCGGCACGACAAGCGCCTGTCGAGGCTCATACAATCTGATTTCCGGCTCGAGTGTCTCGTATTCCGATTCGGTTACATAAGGCGGATTGGAGATTACCATCGTGTATTCACCGCCGGCGGCCCATGAAGATATTTGAAAACAATCGGCCTGAATGAATTCGATCCTGTCGCCGACGCCGTTGGCTTTGGCGTTCATTTCAGCCAAGGCCAGTGCATCGCTCGAAATATCGACCGCCGCTACTTGGACCGCCGGCGCATTGCGGGCGATCGCGATGGCGATACAACCGCTTCCCGTGCCCATATCCAGCACCCTGCCCGATCCGTTTCCGATTATTCGCACCGCCGTTTCCACGAGAAGCTCGGTCTCCGGCCTTGGAATAAACACCCCGTTACCGACTGCCAGCCTTGTATCATAAAAATCGACAGAGCCTATTAGATATTGAAGCGGGCACCTGGCGGCTCTTTTTTCGATTAATTCGGCATATGAAGTTTCCCACTCCCCGACGGCGGGTTCATTTATAATTAGCTGAAGCGAGGCTGAACTTTTATCGAGAAGAAAACCGAGTAGAGCTCTTGCCGAAATTTCGGCATCGGCAATGCCGGCTTGCTTGAGACGGATAATCGCCGCCTGAAGCAGTTCGGCAAGATTTCTTGACGGCATATTAAACTAAGCACAAACCGTTCCGGTCACCGGGACCTTTATCGTACAGCGAAACAAGCGTGTCCTGGCAGCCGCACCTCGGCCGACTCCAATCCGATGAAGTCGAATCTTCCGCAAGTTCGCTCTCCGGCGAGTTAATCCTATAATCGCCCGCCCAGCTCAAACCTGCGGACAACCCGAGACCGATAGTGGTGAACGAAACGATAAAATCTCTTCTCCTCATATGTTTCCTATCCTGTAGTTGGCCCCCGCATAAAGCGAAAGCCCGTCGAACCGATATTCGCGGACATCATCGACGTTCAGTCGTTCGCCGGAAAATCTGGCCAAAATATCCAGCCCGAATCGACTCCCCAAATCGAGATCGATACCGCCCATGAAATAGATGCAGGCTCCCTCGGCCGAGCCGAAGCCCGATTCCCGCAATAATCCGATTCCCGAACCGACGCCGGCAACCAGAAAAGAGTTGCCCGTATCCGTCAATCGGTGTTGAATTCTTAGGTCGATTAAAAGATTGACAAGGGAAACTTCGGCGGAAAAGGTGGCATCGGGGCTGATTCTGCGCGCAAGATATTCGATCGCCGGTCCCGCCGAAAAGAAATCGGAAAAACCGAGTTCGACGGATGACCTGAGGAAAACGCTGTCATAAAAATCGATCGGATCGTAGTAAGAAACCGTCTTGATCGAGCCGACCGGCATATAGGAACCTCCGGCTCTGGCGACCAACCTTTGATTCCAAGCGCCAATTCCAGCCTCCGCCGGTGCTTCCAAAATTTTTAGAATGACGATCGCAGCCAAAGCGAAACGAATCATACAACCGCCGTGCAGTTGAAATCTTTAATCAACAAAGTCGGGACCCTCATCAAGGCGCCATATTTGGGAACTACCCGCCTTTCGCTCGACACCGCCTCTATATTATTGAACGCCTCCAGCATCGATTGCTGAATTCGCATATCTTTCAGTCTCCGGGTGACTTTGCCGTTTTCAACGAGGAATGTGCCGTCGCGGGTGGTTCCGGTAACCGTCGTCTGCATCGGATTTACGTAATTCAAATACCAGAAATGGGTGATCCAGATCGCCCGTTCGACTTTGGAGATCAATTCAGCAAGGGGGGATTCTCCCGGCAGCATCGACATGGCTTTGGGATATGGACCGAAACTGTTCCCCGGCTGAAGCGCGTTTCCGGTGGATTCGACACCCATGACAGAGGCATAATAATTGTCGTAAACGGCACCTTTGGCGATTCCGTTTTCGACCAAAGCCACTTTCCTGCGGGGAACTCCCTCGTAATCGAACGGCATATAGGCCAACTCGTCGTCGCCCGGATCTTCATATATGCTGACCAGCTCCGACATTATCTTTGAACCTATTTTATCCGCCATGAAACTGCGTTTAGAGACCATCCCCTTGCCGGCAAAGCCGAGGAAGCCGAGAAATAGCAGGAAATCCGCAACGGCTTCAGGATCGAGGATCACCGAATATTTGCCGGGTTCGAGCGCTGCTGGCTCGGAACTTTTTTCGGCTTTCTTACAGGCAGCCTCGGCGAGGGCCTCGATATCGATACGCGTAATATCTCTGGAAAAAGCTTGGGCGAATCCGGCTCGCCCCTCGGAGCCCGTCAGCGTCATCGACAGCCTTGCTTCGGTCACCCTGTCTTCCTGAACGGTTCCGAGAGAATTGACCACTGCCAGACTGGTCGTGGACGTTTGATACATTCCAGCTGCGGAAAGGCCGTTCCGTTCGGCGATTCGGACTATTTTGCCGACCGCTTCGGCTCTCGCCGCCGGCGGACACGATGCCGTGCTCTCATGAAATCCCCTTGATGGGGACGCCTTGGGTGATTTTCGGAATCCCGTCAATTGGGCATCATCCTGGCTCAGCAGCGATATCTCGTGCGCTTTGCGGATAGTTTGGATTAGCGAATCGTATCCCGATTCGTTGGTTCTGGCGATTCCCATTTTCCGGCCGTTTATCGCTCTGCACCATATCGTGCCGTCGCTTCTTCCCATATTCTGATGGATGATATTTTCAGCGAAACGGGTTAAAAAGAATTCCTCAGCTTCACGCACCAACTCGGTTTGTTCGGCGGGAGACTTGCTTATCGCCTTATGCAGTAAATCAAGTATTTCTGACATCACCTACCGACCTTGATTCTTCTGAACCTTCCCGGCGATGCGCCCTGGCCGGTTCGGGCGTTTTGTCCCGGCTGCCCCTTACCGCAATTGGGCGTTCCCCAGATCCGCCAGAGCGACGAATCACCCAGACCGTCGCAGGAATTCCAGAAATCGACGGTGCTTGCCGTATAAGTCGGGTTTTTCACGATCGTCGTAAGTTTACCGCCCTCGATGAGCCGCCCGAATTGACAGCCGAATTGGAAGTTCTGCCGTATATCATCGATAGACCAAGAAGAAGAAGTTTCCATATAAACACCGTCATCTATTCCAC
>CAZHVC010000236.1:0-3683 GCA_964535765.1 uncultured Ignavibacteria bacterium
GATCTGGTCCTCGATCAAATCTGGGCTGCGGCCCATCCATTCGGTGAATATTATAACCTGCGTATCGGAGAGGTCGGGAATGGCGTCGAGGTTGATATTGCTTATGGCCCAAAAAGCGCCGGCGCAGGCAAGCAAAGTCCCCGTGAATACGATCGCCTGATTGCGAGCACAGTAATTTATGATGGCTTTGATCATCGCCTGCTCTGTTACTTAATGCCCCTGGTGGGTCGGCGGCGCCGGAGCTGACACCTCGATCAGGGCCGCTTTGAGCCGGCTTTCCGAATCGATAAGGAAATTGGCGCTGCTAACGACATCTTCGCCCTCACGCAAACCCGCTTCGATCACCATCCGGTCGCCTATTGCGGCTCCGGTCGAAATCAAACGCGGCTCGAAATGGCTTTTGTCGTGAACGACGAATACGTACTTTTGCGTCCCGCCGTCGATAACGGCGTCGGCCGGCACGGTTATGGCGGCTTTACTGTCGGCGACCACGGTTATTTCGGCGAGCATCCCCGGCTTGAGTTGAAATTTCGGGTTGGCCAGTTCGATTCTGATTTTGCCGGTGCGGCTTTCAAGCGAGAAATCGGGATAGATAAGCCCAATCCGCCCCTCGAATTTCCAGCCGGGAAACCCCTCCACCCTCACGCTGGCCGTCTGTCCTGACTTTATACTTTGAATATCGTGCTCATACGCGCTCGCCAACACCCAAACCGTGCTCAAATCAGCTATCGTGGCTATTTCCTGCGTCGGGTCGATTCGCTGCCCTTCCACGACATTTTTTTGAATTATGAAACCCTTGAACGGGCTGCGCAGGGGATATTCGGGGGTCGGGTCGGCCCCTTTGGCAATTTCATCGACATCTGCATTGGAAAGGCCGAGCAGAATCAGTTTTTCCCGGAAAGCTGTTTTTAGTTGCGGCGATGATTCTGCAAGCGGCGAATTTATCACGTTTTTGAATTCGCTTATCGCCTGATACAGTTCCGGGCTATAGACGATGGCGATGGTATCGCCTCGATCGACGAGCTGTCCGGTTTGGTTCAGATATAGTTTTTTTATCCATCCCGATACCCGCAGTTGCAGTTTCCGCAATTTGGTTTCATCGGCCGTCACTTCGCCGAAAAGCCGCAGACTATCGCCTATGATTTCCCGGACGGCTCTTGAAGTTCGGACGCCTATCAGTTGCTGGCGGTCCAACTCGAGTGTGAGAGGGGCCAGGCCGGCAATCTGAAATCCATCCGGAGCGGCGGCCTGGCTTGTATCGATCGAGTGTGCATCAGGTGCCGAAATGGAACCAGCATCCTGATATTCGAGAAACATGCCGCATTTCGGGCATTGCCCGGGTTCGTCCGCGGCGATTTCGGGGTGCATCGGGCAGATGTAGCGGCCAGATTTGGCCGATTGTTCTTTGGCTTTAGACGCCGAGTCATCGATACTGGTATCAGAAACGGCGACCAGATCCATACCGCATTTCGGGCATCGCCCGGGTTCGCTTGCCATAGCCTCCGGATGCATGGGACAGACATATTGCTTTCCGCGGGATGAATAATCTTCGGTTTTCTTTGTTTTGTCGCTAACTTTTGCCGATATCGGTGTTTCGGCCGTTGGGTTTTTAATCGGCACAAGACTCATGCCGCAGATCGGGCATTCACCGGGATGGTCGGCAATGTAGGTCGGATGCATGGGGCAATGGTACTGGACCTGTTGATCTCCTCTTGCCTCCCAGGGGGCAAGCCCCAGCGTATCTAAAAATACGAACAAGGTGAATACCGTCAGGGCCGCCAGCAGTCCCCAGCGAACCACGGACATCGCCTTTGTCAAAGGCGGCGGCGCCTCCTGACCTTCGGGTAAAAATGAACTTTCTTGCGGATTGTCAATCATACTTCCCTCATTCATTCATTGATATTTTGCCATCTGGCCCCCGTGTAAAGGCTCAGTTCGGCATAGCTGCGGGCGATCTCATAGTCGAATCGCGCCAGCGCCGTCAGATCCCGGTAAACGTTCCGCAAATGCGCCGCCAGTTCGACGAAAGATATGGTCCCGTTGACGAAACCGGTCATGGCTGAATTCAGTGCCAATGAGTCGGCTGGAATGACGCGGTTTGCGTAAATTTCTTTGGCCTCGCTCAACCTTCGTATCCTTTCGGCCAACGATTCCAGCCGATTTCTGGTTTCTTGCCATAGTTGAGTCGCCCGTGCTTCGCTGGCTTTCCGCTGGGCTTCTTCGGCTGCGGCCATTGAGCTCTGCCGGCGTCCGGAAAAGACCGGTAAAGAAAGGGAAACCTGAAATCCGATCAAATCGCTCGGCTTTTCCATTTCATTGGCCTGCCTGATGCCATAATAACCCGAAAGCGAGATCATCGGCCAACGCATTCTCTTGGCGGCCCGGGCAAGCAATGAATATTTTTCTGATTCCATATTCAGCTTGGTATAGGCCGGATAATTTCGGGCATTCTCAAGCAAGACCTCCAGCGGCTCTTGGCTAAAATTGAACTTGGGAGGCCGAATCTGTGGCGGCGGATTAGGCGGAGTCTTCCCGCACAAAGAATATAGCTCGGCAAGGGCCTCACGATATTCCTGTTCGGCTGAGAGGATGTCCGAGTCGAGGCGTCCGATTTCGGCCTCGGCGGCGGCTAAATCGGCGGCACTGGCGGCAGCAGCAATATATTTTGCCTTAACCGATTGCCAGGCCTGATTGGCCAGATTTCTTTCCTCCCGAAGATAATTTATGGTGACCTGCCGCGTGTAAACATCGACATAAGCCGTCAAGGCTGCTGCATATAGCTGATTTTCGGTCAGGACGATATCGTTACGGGCCGATTTTTCCTCCACTGCCGCGGCCTGCCGTTGCAATCCTTTGTACCCCGAATAAGGCAAATCGACCGAAAGGCCGATCATGGTCATGGTCATCATGTCGGCGCCGAAATCAAGTGAAGTCGGCAGGTTCTGCACGCCGGCCATCAGCATCGGGTCGTCCCAGGCGCCGGCCGGCTCTATCCCCTCTTGCGCTGAAAGCCGAAGATATTGCTTGGCTTTCAGATTTTCGTTGTCGGCGGCAACCAGCGAACAGATATCGGCAAAGCGCAAAATGCTTTGCCTCGGGCGGGACTCGAATCCAGCCGGCTTTTCATCAGGTTGGGCGGCCGCAGCGATGACCGCTTGATATAAGGTCAACAAAATGGCTGCGATTAGCTTAGCCCAACGTTGGGGAAAAGAGTTCACGCCCGATCTCATCAAGATTGATTTAGGCGAAGCGGCCGCCGAGTCTTGAACAATCTGCCGCATCCACAAAGCTAACATTATCTCAAATATGGACATGATAGAGTTATACAATCCTTTATCAATATTGTTCGGCAAATCGCCAGCTAAATTCACGGTAACCGATGGCCGTCAAAGGAAGTTCCGATAACCATGAATCATCGATTTGTTCGCGCTGCTGACTTCTGCCGAAACGAAAGCGGTCGGATTGATCGCAATTAAGATATCGGGAGAAATATCTTGACAGGCAAGGTTAATAAAATATTATACGATTCCGGGTTTTTGGGGGTGTAGCTCAGTGGTAGAGCATCTGCCTTTTAAGCAGGTGGCCGATGGTTCGATCCCATCCACCCTCATTTGAAAATTCCGCGCCTTTAGCTCAGTTGGTAGAGCAGCTGACTCTTAATCAGCGGGTCGGAGGTTCGAGCC
>CAZHVC010000237.1:0-3660 GCA_964535765.1 uncultured Ignavibacteria bacterium
GGTTGTGGATATAAACACCCGCAGTTATCCCTATTCGCTTATTTTTATGGTCTCCTGTTCTGTTTCCCATCTAAATGGGACGACCGGAAACAAGGATTTCCTTACTTACAAGGGCGGCGCTTCTGATTGGCTGGGCAGAGACGACGGCATGAGAGATTTGCCCGCTGAACTTGCCGATCCGAATGTCGTAATCCCCGATATCGGGACCGCTTATCGGGATACCGCCAGCGCTTATGAGCTGCAGCGCTTGTCTCGGGCGTTTAACAACATTATGGCTCCGAAAACGGGGCTTCCCACGATAAATCGTAATTTCGCCTTTTCTTTCGGCAATAAATCGACACTGTTTGGTTTTCCTGTCGGCTACTATGCCGGTTTTAGTTACGATCGCGAATTCAATTTCTATGATAACGGCAAGGTTGAACGCTGGACTCTGGCTACCAGCAGCAACCAGACTGATTCACTTTCCAATTTTTACCAGTTATCAGACAAGCAGGGATCCGATCAGGTGCTCTGGGGCGGTTTGTCCACGGTATCGCTGAAGCCGAATCCCCATCACGAGTTGTCCGTCAATTACCTCTATACCCAGAGCGGCGAATCGACGACCCGTTATCTTAACGGATATCTGCCGGAGAATCTGGCCGATGCGATATTCGAAACCCGCGTTCTTAAATACAGTGAGCGCAATGTCAAATCGTTGCAATTTCAGGGTCATCATAATTTCAAATTCTTGAGGGGAATGCAACTGGATTGGGTGTTTTCCTCGACCAAAAACAGCCAAGATGAACCGGATCTGCGATTCTTTTCCGATCATTACTATGTGGAAAATTTCGGCACCTATTCCGACACTACATACAGCATTGTCTCCTATGGCGGCTATAAACTCCCCCAGCGGCTCTTCCGCAATATGGATGAAACGGGGCGCAGTTTCGAATTTAAGTTCAGTGTGCCGTTTAAACAGTGGTCCGGATTGGTCGGTAACCTGAAATTCGGCTATCTGACAGGAGATAAAAAGCGTACCCATCGAGAACGCGTCTTCGAGTATCACAACCGAAACTACTTATACGTTTATGACAACAATCCCGAGGAGTATTTTTCCGATGAATACATCGGGATAGTCGATTCCACCGGCGGTCGTTATACTTTCGCCAACTATATCGTCGAGGCCAGCGAATTGCGCAGCAATTACGACGGCAAACAAACAATAAGATCAGCGTTTTTGATGGTGGAATTGGCTCTGACCAGAAGACTGCGTGTCGTGGGAGGGTATCGAAACGAAAACGTGAAAATGGATGTCGTTACGCTCGACCAGTCGCTGATGCCGGGACGTTTAAGGAACAGTGACGGGCTGGGCTCCGCGAGTTTCATTTACCAGATAAACGATAAAACGAATATCAGGGCCGCCTACGGTCGTACTTTAGCCCGCCCGACTTTCCGGGAACTGGCCCCCTATCCCTCTTATGAATTCGCGGCGGATTATTATTTCATAGGCAATGCCGAACTGAAAAGAACGTTGATCGACAATTATGATTTGCGTTACGAATGGTTTTTCGGACCGGGCGAAATAATCGCCGCCAGTTATTTCAAAAAATATCTCAAAAATCCGATTGAAAGGGCGATTCTCAGCCAGAATAGCGAAATCCAGTTTCAGAACGTGGACAAAGGTACCCTGACCGGTGTTGAATTCGAGGCAAAGATAAGGCTCAATAGATTATCGAATCTGACAAGAGATTTCCAGTTCGGCGGCAATGTTTCGTTTGTGAAATCGAGGGTCGAAATTCCCGAAGATGAGATGTCCGGGATTCTGGCAGGCGACTCGACCGCCTCCAATTATCGGCCGCTGTGGGGGCAGGCAAGCTACGACATAAGCCTTGATCTTGCCTATGACAATGCGAAACTGGGATTGGTTGCCAACCTCAACTATAATATCAACGGCAAGCGCTTGTCCGATGTCAGTCTTGGGGCAACGCCGGATATTTATGAGCAACCGTTCCCAATGATGAATCTTAAAATTGATAAAAAGTTGCTTTATGGTCTCAATCTGAAATTAGGGTTCAAGAATATTCTTGATTCGAAGTTCCGCAAGACCTACAGCTTCAAAGGCAACGAGTATACCCATGTCGAGTACAAAAAGGGGCGGGCTTTTTCTCTGGGGCTTGGTGTCGATTTTTGATTCAACCGATATTTGATTCATAGGGGGGCGCTGACCAAAAAGAATCATCGAATTGAACCCCGCTGTCGGCTCCGGCGCGACGCGGGGTTGCTTTGTTGTTTACGGTCTGACAAGGAATTATTCGAGCCGCCTTCTTTTATCAATAATTAGCCGCTGCTTCATATAAACCAAACGGACCACGGATAACCTTACCCGCGCAGTGAGGCTTCGAGAACAAGTGTGGCGAAATATTTTAGAGCGAATAAAAATTCAAGGAGAAAGGATTTATGTAATTTGATCTATGTGGCTGCAAGTCAATTGTCACCCATAGGACGATTTGAGATAACCAAACAACCAAATAAACGTCAACAGCAACAGGAAATCAGGGTTTCTGCGGCAGAGAGCCGCCAAATGGGATTTTAATTTTAATCGGGTAATTAAAAAGGGCTTCTAAAAATGAATCTTGAAAACAATCAAGATTAAGCGACGGCCGCTTAAGGCTCATTGAAGACTACCCGGTTTGATTTGGAATCCCGAGTGATTTTTTCAGTGAATGAACAATATGAACAAAATGTTAAGTAAGGAGTTCTTCGTGAAACGTAAATTTGCCGTATCAGCACTGATTATGGCAGCACTTTTAATAATGCCGTTTTCTTTTGTATTGGCCAGCCCGCCGAATAAGCTGCCTGATTTGCCTCGCAATTATGGCTGGTCGCCCGGCGATATCAACGGCGATGGCCTGCGCGGCGGCGGCGACGTAACCTACGGTGTGCGTTATTTCAAAGGCCTGGGTACTCCTCCCGCCGACAGTGTTTACCTCGATACCACCTGTGATTTCACCGACAACGGTTCCTGGTTTTACTTCCGTTCCGACGTAAACAGCGATTGTCGCTTCAGCGGTGCGGATATCACCAGATTGGTCGCTTATTTCAAAGGGGCTACCACTGTTATCCCCTGCCCGTACACTCGCCCCCGGGCCACCAAGAATGTGTTTGACGCCGATATCGAGGCCGGTGATACGGTCACCTGGTATGCCGATACGACTTATATCTTGAACAACTTCGTCTTCGTCGAATCGACCGCTGTTCTCAATATCGAAGCCGGCACAATCGTCAAGGGGCTTCCCGGGCAGGGCGCCGAAGCCAAGGCTTTGATTATTGCCCGCGGCGGCAAAATCTACGCCGTAGGCACCGAGTGCGATCCGATTATTTTGACCGCTTCCATCGATAACGTCGGCGACCTCAATGATATGCCCGATGACGCCACCGGCGCCGGACACTGGGGCTCGATTCTGCTTTTGGGCCGCGCCTCCAATAACATGCCCGACGGAGTGGGCCAGATCGAGGGGATCCCGGTCACCGAGTCGCGCGGTAGCTATGGCGGCGGCACTACCCCCGACGATGACGACAACTCCGGCGTCATTGCCTATATGTCAATTCGTCATGGCGGTTCGATTATCGGCGCCAACAATGAAATCAACGGTCTGACCATGGCCTCCATCGGCCGTGGCA
>CAZHVC010000238.1:0-3657 GCA_964535765.1 uncultured Ignavibacteria bacterium
CGATATGCCCTGCCGAGTGAATGCCACCGGAGCCTCGTATTTGCAGGAAAATATCGAGGATGTCTCTTTCCTGACTCTGCATTTCGCCGATGGCAAGATGGCGCATGTCCACGTGAGCTGGCTTGACCCCCACAAGGAGCGGAAAATTACGATAGTCGGCTCGAAGAAAATGGTCGTGTTCGACGATACGGCGGCCAGCGAAAAAATCTGGCTTTATGACAAAGGCGTGAACAGCCGTCTTGATTATTCGACTTACGGTGAATATCTCGGCCTGCGGATAGGTGACATTGTCTTGCCCAGAGTCCAAGGCGGCGAACCGCTGCGAGCCGAATGTCAGCATTTTCTTGATTGCATAATTAACAGAAAAACGCCGATTTCGGACGGCAGAGACGGGTTGCGCGTGCTCTCCGTGTTGCAGGCGGCGCAGGAATCGCTTGAACATGGTGGAGTGCCCATAGAAATTCCCCCGCTAAACTGAACAGGAGAGATATGTCCAGCATCATTGACAAATCCGCCAGCATAGGAAAAGAAACATTTATAGGCGAATATTGCGTCATCGGCAAAAACGTTTATATCGGAGCCGGCTGCGTAATAGGAAACGGGGTTATAATCCACGATGACAGCCGGATCGGTACCGCTGTCAGAATCGATGACCACGCCGTTTTGGGCAAGTCGCCGATGAGAGCCGCCCAAAGCGCCACCACCAAAGAGCAGGAGTTGCCGCCGCTGACGATCGGGGATAATTGCATTATCGGAACATCCGTGGTGATTTACCGTGGATGCAAAATCGGCAACAAGGTTCTGGTGGCTGACCTGTCATCGGTCCGCGAAAACGTAACCGTGGGTAATTTCACGATCGTCGGTCGGGGCGTCACGATCGAGAATTTCTGCGAGATAGGCAACTATTGCAAGCTCGAAACGAATGTCTATGTGACCGCCTATTCGAAGATCGAGGATCGAGTATTCATAGCTCCTTGTGTGGCCACCTCCAACGACAATTTCGTCGGCCGAACCAAAGAGAGATTCAAATATTTCAAAGGGGTCACCGTAAAAAAAGGCGGTCGGATCGGTGTGGGAGCCGTCATTTTGCCGGGCAAAACGATCGGTGAGGATTGTTTGGTGGCCGCCGGCGCCTTGATAACGTCTGATACGCCGCCGCGTAAAATAATGGCCGGAGTGCCGGCCAAGGAGTTCAGAGACGTGCCGGTAGAACAATTGCTCGAAAATCAGGGTTGGGAGTAGGCCATGAAAGTTCCGCTTTTGGATTTGAAGCCGCAGTATGATTCTATTAAAAACGAAATCGATAATGCCATTGCGGCGGTTTTGAACCACTGTAAATTCATAATGGGGCCCGAGGTCGGTTTGCTTGAGCAAAAGCTGGCCGCTTATTGCGGAACCAAATATGCGGTAGGCGTAGCTTCGGGCACCGATGCTTTGCTTCTGTCGTTGCGCGCCCTCGGCGTAGGCCCGGGCGATGAAGTGATCACCTCTGCCTTCACTTTTTTCGCGACCGCAGGGGTGATTTCCCGTCTTGGGGCGAGGCCCGTATTCGTGGATACCGACGAGCGGACGTTCAACATAAACGCCAACCAGATCGAGGAAAAAATCAACAAGCGCACCAAGGCGATTATGCCTGTTCATCTTTACGGGCAGATGGCCTGGATGGACAAGATTATGGAAATCGCCGGTCATTACGATTTGCCGGTGGTCGAGGATGCGGCTCAGGCGATCGGCTCCAGATATTTCGACCGCCTTGCCGGCAGTATCGGAGTAACCGGCGGCTTTTCGTGCTTTCCGAGCAAGAACCTGGGCGCTTACGGAGACGCCGGATTCATAACGACCAGCGATGATAAGCTCGTCGAAGTGCTGCGGAAGCTGCGGGTGCACGGATCTCAACCGAAATATTATCATCAAATGGTGGGTTACAACAGCCGACTGGACACTATCCAGGCCGCTATCTTGATAGTCAAGCTGGAACATTTGAACCGTTGGCATGAAAAGCGCCGCGAAAAAGCAAGAATTTATGATTCGGAACTCGGCGGTGTCGAGGGGGTGAAAACGCCTTTCGTATACGATCACAACTATCATATATATCATCAATACACTTTGATCGTGGAGGAACGAAACAAGCTGGCGGCTTATCTTAAAGAAAAAGAGATCGGTTTCGACACGTATTATCCCCTGCCGCTTCATCTTCAGGAATGTTATAAAGATCTCGGCTATAAAGTCGGCGATCTGCCTGTCTGTGAACGGCTGGCGCAGAAAGTGATTTCTCTGCCGATTTATCCGGAGATGCCTGAATCGCACCAGGCTTATGTGATCGATTCGATAAAAGGATTTTATCGGAGGTGAGCAGCAAACTTGCCGTCGTTGTCGGTGCCCGACCGCAATTCATAAAGCTGTCTCCGCTTCTGGAAATTCTCCGGGGCAAAATCGATTTGATTATCATACATACGGGGCAGCATTACGATTTCGAAATGTCGGAGCTGTTTTTCGACCAGTTGCGGTTGCCTTCACCCCACTATAATCTTGGAATCGGTTCGGCGAACAATACGATCCAAACCGGCCGGATGCTGATAGAACTCGACGGAGTATTCGCCAAAGAGAATCCGGCGGCAGTTGTCGTCATCGGCGATACCAACAGCACCCTGGCCGGCGCCCTGGCCGCAGCTCAAAGGAACCTTCCGCTGGTTCATGTCGAAGCCGGTTTGAGGTCGAAAGACAAACGGCTTCCCGAGCAAATCAATCGGGTGGTGACCGATAGGCTTTCCGATCTGCTTTGCTGTCCGACCCAGAGCTCCGTCCGAAATCTCGAAATCGAGGGAATAGTCGAAGGGACCTATCTGACCGGAGATATATTGTATGATCTCGTAGAAAAGATAAAACCGGCGCCTGAAACAGCCGCAGCTATCGTCCGCAAATACGGATTGCAGCCGGAAAGATATTTCTACCTGACGACCCATCGGGCCGGCAACGTGGATAACGTCGAATTTCTGACGATGTTGGTGAGCGGTCTTCACCGTCTCCCGGCTGATATTGTTTTCCCCGTTCATCCGAGAACTTTGAAAAATTTAGTCGAAAGCGGCTTGTACGAGAAATTAAAGGCGATTCCCAACGTCAAAATCAGCCAACCGATTGGCATTGTGGAAAGCCTTGGTCTCACTCAACTTGCGCTGGGAGTCATCACTGATTCGGGCGGTTTGCAGCGTGAAGCCGCCTATTTCGGCAAAATTACCTGGCTGCTGCGCGATGAAACCGAATGGATCGAACTTGCCGATTGCGGCGCCGTGATCTGCGGCGGCACTAAACTACCGCCGGAGGATTTCGATTGGCGACGGCGCTTTTCACCCGGCGCCGATTATTTTCGCTGTGCGGCACCATCCATAGCTGCACTTATATTGCAAAAGTTGGTTTGAACACGATCATCGGCCATGAGTCTCAAATTCACCAGTCAAAATCCCGTGCAGGCCTCTGTGCTGATTTCCATATTTACCATAATTTCCCAGATTTTCGGTATGATTCGGGAATCGGTCATAGCCAGTAAGCTGGGAACGAGCGTCGAATACGATTCTATTCTCATAGCGCTGGCATTGCCGGCGATGGTGAGCGCGATATTCCTGATGTCCCTGCCTTCCGCGGGAATACCGTACTTACAAG
>CAZHVC010000239.1:0-3633 GCA_964535765.1 uncultured Ignavibacteria bacterium
GAGCAGCACGGCCTGCGTAAGGTAAGCAGCCTGGATATCGATATCTGGGTCAATAAAGGTGCGGACGCAACTTATTACTACGGTGAAGACGTGGCCGTTTATTTCCGGGCCAGCGACGATTGCTATGTCGTCGTTTACGATATCGATCCGGCCGGCAATGTCAGTCTTCTTTTCCCCCGCGATTATGACGACGATTGTTTCGTCAAAGGTGGAACAATCTATCGCATTCCTGACTATCAGGACGATTACCGGCTCGAGGTCAGCGGTCCCCGAGGCTATGAATTTATCCAGGCGGTCGCCAGTTACAATTATATCGGCCCTCCCGATTTTATCCGTTACGAATCTTACGATTACGGCGACTGGGATTATTACCACTCGGATTTCGTCCATGCAACCCGGGGAGACAAAGATCGATTCGTGGCCGAGTTGAATGATCGAATAGTGAGCGGTCCCTACGTTCAAGCGTCGGTCTCGTTCTATATAAACGATTACTATCGTCACCATCGCTGGTACCGTCATTGGCATGATGATCCATATGCGGTCGGTTCGGTCTGGATCGGAGTCGATTGGCCGGGCTGCGAGGTCTGGATCGATGGCTGCTATTGGGGAATCGCCCCGATTCTTGTGCCGTCGATCTATATTGGCCGGCACTGGGTCTGGATATATTACAATGGCTACCCTTGCTGGCATGATTACATTTATGTGTACCAGGGTCGGCGGGCGCATGTCGATGTCAAGATAAGGCGGCGTGACGGCCGCATCGTGCGTTACGACGGCCGCGATGACGACAAAATCCGGCGCTGGGAGCTCAAGCACGAAAGATATAGGAACGAAGACGGCTTTTTCAGCGATATTTCGAAACATAGGGTCGAATCCGAAAAAGTGTTTCGGCGCCCTCCCGACAGAATAATCGAAAAATACACCGGTGCGAAACCGGGCTATCAGAACAATCCGGTGAAGATACCGAATGCCGACTACGATAGAACCAGCAGGCCGGATAAAGACCGATCGTTTCAGGACAAGAGAGACGGCAAATATGGAAATTCATCAGCTGGGCGATCCGAGGGGAAAATCCCTATCCGAGATGAAAGGGGAGACAGCCGAAAAATCATCGAGACCGAGGCGAAACCGATAATCAAACAGCCGGTAGAGATTGAAAAGGAGGCGCCGAAAACGATCAAGGAAAAGGTTCCGGCGCCGAAAAGCAGCGATGATCCAAAGAAAACGGAAAATAGAGTGATTAAAAACAGAGAAAGTGAAAAGCGCCCATCAAAAATGGAACCGACAAGCCAAGACGACGGCAAAAATTCAAATTATAAGAGGGGAAGAAAATGAATGGAAAAACAAGTTTCATCGCGGCGGTGATCGCCCTCACGATCTTTGCCGTAAACCAGGACCTGATGGCAGTCAAGAAGGTGCCTAAAAGCGGCGCCGATTCGGCGACTGCGAAAAATTACACGCCTGACGCCAAGACGAAGTCGTCAAAAACTCCCGAGGGAACACAACAACCGCCGGGGCTTCCGCGGGAACCGGTCAAAATCGAAAAGGATAATTTCATCGATGCTGACGGCGACGGCATCAACGATAATATTCAGAAAGCGAAACCGCCGGAGATAAAAAGAGATCTGACGGAACCGCGGCGAAGCGAACCGCAGCCAAAGAAAGAGGTTCCCCCCAAAAAGGAAAAGCCGAAGAGTGAAGAGCGGCAAGTCAAGAAAACCAAAGGCTGATATGAAAAACTTGCCGGACCGGGGAATTCTCCTCGAATCAAACGGATGATCGGATCTTGATGAATTTAATGGCCGGCAAAATGGGTGCCGCCGGTATGTTTTGTTTCTTTAATTCGAAACCTGAAGACTGAATCAGGGAATCTTGATTTTGTATTCTCTTATTTTCAAGCGCAATGTGTTCCGGTGAATCCCCAGAAGTCCGGCGGCCTCGGCGAGTTTCCCCTCGGCCTTTTTTATCGCCCTTATAATCGCTTCTTTTTCCAATTCGGCCAGATTCAACGTTTCGGTTCCGGCGTTTTCCTGGGACTTTTCGGGGAAGATTCCAGCCAGCGATTCTTTATCGATCACATCTCCCCGGCAAAGCACTACCGCCCGTTCAATAGTGTTTTCCAGTTCGCGGATATTCCCCGGCCAGGCATAGCGCATCAGCAGATCTTTCGCCGCCGGAGTCAAGCCGCGGATGACCCGTCCGCTGCGCGCCGAAAATTGCTTTATGAAATGCTCTGCCAACAACAAGATATCGTCTTTGCGCTGTCTTAAAGGCGGCAAAAATAGGGGCACCACATTCAGCCTGTAGAATAAGTCCTCTCTGAACAAACCGGTTGAAATTCTTTCCTCGAGATTGCGGTTGGTGGCCGCAATAAGCCTGATATCGACCTTGATGCTTTCGCCGCCCCCGAGCCGCTCGAACGTTTTCGATTCGAGCACACGCAAAAGCTTAACCTGAATCGGCATGGGTAGATCGCCGATCTCATCGAGAAACAGCGTGCCGCCTGAAGCCAGTTCGAAACGGCCAATTCGCCGCCTGACCGCCCCCGTAAAAGCTCCTCTCTCATAGCCGAACAATTCAGATTCAAGCAGGGTCTCAGGCAAGGCGGCGCAATTTACCGCCAGAAAGGGACCGTCTTTGCGTGACGATCCGGCATGGATCGCTCTTGCGGCAAGCTCCTTTCCCGTACCGGTTTCGCCGCGGATCAACACCGTCGAATCCGATTGCGCGACAAGATAGATATCGGCCATAATCTTGCGAAAAGCCTCCGATTGACCCAGCATGTCCGGAAAAGATTCTATCGTTTCGAGCCTTTGCTTGAGATATAGATTTTCGGAGGCCAGGCGCTGGATTTTTTCGATCTTTTCGATCACTATCGATAATTGTTCCAGATTTATCGGCTTGATCAGATAATCCGCGGCCCCTGATTGCATCGCTTTTACCGCACTTTCGACAGAAGCGTAGGCGGTTATCACGATTACCGCGGTATCGGGGTGGTTTTGCTTGATTTCGTTCAGCAGAGCCAGGCCATCCATTTCCGGCATCCGCATATCGGTTATCGCCAGTTCGGCGCCTTCTTCGGCGATCAGAGAAAGAGCTTCTTTGCCTGAACCGGCCTGTCTGACCTCATGTCCCTGCTTTTGCAGAAATCCGGCCAATAAATGCCGCTGGGTTTCCTCATCGTCGATTACGATTATTCTCATCGGTTTCCTAAATAGGCAATGTCAGCACGAAAGTGGTTGGTCCGCCGAGCTTGGAATACGCTTTCAAATCGCCGCCATGATCGACGGCGATTTTATAGGCGGCGGCCAGACCGATTCCGGTGCCGCCGGGTTTGGTTGTATAAAAAGGTTTGAAAATGCTTTTCAACTGTTCGGCATCCATCCCCGGGCCGTCATCCTCGATTGAAATCCGGACGGCCGGCAATCCACCGGCTCCCTGGATAATTTCACTTTTTATTTTGACCGTGCCGTCGCGATTTATCGCTTCGAACGCATTCTTGATCAGATTCGATATGAGGCTTTGGAACGATGGCAGATCCAGAGGCAGTTCGACATCCTCCACCTCGTTGATGATTCTGATATTCCTATCGGCGGCCTCATTGGCATAGATTACGATAATGTCGCCGAGCGC
>CAZHVC010000240.1:0-3630 GCA_964535765.1 uncultured Ignavibacteria bacterium
GTGAAATAGTGAGGGCAGGTCTCGGCGCTGACTGCTATCCCCCGCCTTTTGGCGTCTCTCACCAACTCGACGCCGCCGGCGGTGGTCAGATGCTGTATATGCACCGCCGAACCGACATATTCGGCCAGCATTATATCGCGGGCGATCATCAATTCCTCGGCTATTCTCGGCACCCCCCGCAGACCGAGAACGGTCGACATATACCCTTCGTTCATCACCCCGTTATCGGTGAGATCGTCGTACTGGCAATGCGACAGTATCGTAACCCCGAGCATCCGGCAGTATTCGAGCGCCCGGCGCATGATATTTCCGTTCTGGATGCCGTTGCCGTCATCGCTGAATGCCACAGCTCCGGCCTCAAGCATCTCCCCCATCTCCGCCAATTGCTGACCCTGTCTGGCTTTTGTCACCGCCCCTACCGGATAGACTCGCACCGGTGCCGAGACCGCTTTTTCGAGAACGAACTTGATCGTCTCCTGATTATCCAGAGTCGGCTCGGTGTTCGGCATACAGGCGATCGCGGTGAACCCGCCGGCGGCCGCCGCCTGCGCCCCGGAATATATGGTTTCTTTATACTCGAATCCGGGCTCCCGGAGATGAACGTGCATGTCGATCAAGCCCGGGCAGACAATCAATCCGGCGGCATCGATATTCGCCTCCGGCTGCTTTTCGCCTTTGATTATTTCGGCGAACACTCCGTCGGCCGCAACCACCGCCCCCGGACCGAAATAACCATCGACCGGATCGATCAACAAGCCGCCGCCTATAATCATGTCACTCAATCTTGCCCGCGCCTCCTCCCAATAGATAAAGCACCGCCATGCGGATGGCCACGCCGTTGGTGACCTGCGATAAAATCACCGAATACGGCCCATCGGCGACCTCAGACGAAATTTCGATTCCGCGATTCATCGGGCCGGGGTGCATTATCATGAAGTCTTTATTGAGATACTTCAGTCTTTCCCGAGTGATCCCGAATCTTTGGCTGTATTCGCGCAGCGATGGCAATAGACCGGAAGTTTGCCTTTCTTTTTGCAGACGCAGGACATTGACCACATCCGCGCCTTCGAGAGCCTCTTCGACCCTGGTGAAGACCTCGACCCCCATCTTTTCTATTTCAGCCGGAAGCAATGTCGTCGGCCCGCATACGGCCACGCTTGCACCGAGAGTTTTCAATCCCCAGATATTCGAGCGGGCGACCCGCGAATGCTTGATATCGCCGACGATGCACACCCTCCACCCCTCGATTTTCCCGAAACGATCGCGGATCGTCATGATATCGAGCAATCCTTGAGTCGGATGTTCGTGTTGACCATCGCCGGCGTTGATAATCCTCGAATCGCAATTGAGCGAAAGAAAATGGGGCGTGCCGGCGACTTGATGCCGGATGACCACCATATCGATTTTCATCGCTTCGATGTTCCAGATCGTATCCAACAGGGTTTCACCCTTGGTCACGGAGGAGGTCGCCGCCGAAAAACTGATCAGGTCGGCGGAAAGCCTTTTTTCGGCGAGTTCAAACGAGATACGGGTGCGGGTCGAGGGTTCGAAAAAGAGATTCATTACGGTTATATGTCTTAAGGTGGGGACTTTCTTGATCGGGCGGCTGAGGATTTCCCTCAATGTCGTTGCGGTATCGAGGAAAAGATTTATTTCGCCGGCGGATAATCCTTCAAGCCCAAGCAGATGAGGAGACCGAAGCCTCACTGCGGGGCCTCCGACTTCTGCCGCAGGATGACGCTGTCGGAACCGTCCTGTTCGACGAGATTCACTACGACCGTTTCATCGCGGAAAGTTTGCAGTTCGATACCGACATAGTCGGCGCGCAGCGGCAGCTCGCGGTGGCCGCGGTCGACCAGCACCGCCAGCCGGATACACCGTGGACGACCGTAATCCGACAGCTCGTTGAGGGCGGCTCTCGCCGTCCGGCCGGTAAAAAGAACGTCATCGACCAGTATCACTATCTTGTCGTCTATCGAAAAAAGCAGATCCGTCTTTTGCACGATCGGCTGTTCCAGCTTACCTTGAATATCATCGCGGTGGAAAGTTATATCGATCGCCCCGACCGGCAGAGCCAGTTTCTCGATTTTTTCAATCGATCGGGCAAGCCGCTCGGCGATTATCGCGCCGCGGGTGCGGATGCCGACGATAACCATATCCCGCGGGCCGCGGTTGTGCTCCAAAATCTCGTGAGCCATCCGATCGATCGCCCGGGAAATTCCCTGGCCATCCATTATTTGCGTATCAGGCATTTCCAAAAAAAAGCCCCGTCCGGGGCGGCGACATTATGATTGAATTAGGCGACATCTTAAAAATTATTAATAACCTGCGGCCGGCGAATTGTCAATCTTTTTCTTTATATCCGTCCCTAATCGCCGGAGAATTCCTCCACCGAAACATCGAACGCCAGACGACCGTCTTCGATCCCCACGATTCGATCGCAAACCCGCCGCAGAAACGGCAGATCGTGTCCGATGATGACGAAAGCGGTGGTCGGATCGGCGGTTATTACCCCCGCCAGATCGGCGGCCGCGGCGGGATCCAGCGAGGCCGTCGGCTCGTCGAGAACGATCAATCGGCTATTCATGGCGAAAACGCCGGCTAGGGCCGTTTTCCGTTTTTGCCCGCCCGAAAGCCCGAGCGGATTTCGCTCCGCCAGTTCTTTCAGGGAAAACGATGCCAGCAGCGAATCGGCGATTTGCCCGGGATTTTTCAGACCGAGTCGCCGGGGACCGAAAAGGATATCGTCACGCACCGTGTTTTCGATCAACGCTCTTTCGGGGAATTGCAGAGCCATCGTCAATCTCCGCCGCAGCGATTCCGGCGCATACTCGCCCAGCGGGCGATTGTCGAGCAATACCCTGCCGGAATCGGGCTTGAGGACACCGGCCATGAGCAAGCCGAGCGTGGTCTTGCCCGAACCGATCGGACCGACTATCCCAACCTTCTCGCCTTCATATATATCGAGGTTGATATTCCGGAGCGCGAAACCGCCTGCTTCATACGAATACTCGACATCGGACAGCCGAAGCAACGGGCGATTTACACCCGAGGGCTTTTCTCGGATTCGCCGATCTGTCTTCTTGCCCGAATCAGGACAGCATAGCGAATATCCAAACGCCAAATCTTCATTCTCAAGCAGCTCGGCGGGCTTGCCGACGGCCGCAATTTTTCCCGATTTCATAACGGCCATCCGATCGGCGACGACCCCAAAACCGGGATATTGGGTTATGACTATTATGGTCATCTTCCCCCTGCGCCAGGCCAGATAGTTTTCAAATGCCCCTCTGGCCCGCCGATCGAAATGCGAGTCCGGTTCATCGAAAATGATCACCTGAGGATCGACGATGGCGGCGGCGGCCATGGCCACGATCGAAATCTGCCCTCCTGACAATTTATCGGTTTTGGCGTGCAGGATATCGGTAATTCCGAACAGCGCGGCCGTCTCTTTTATTTTCCCGGCGATTTCCTCTTTCCCGAAACCCCGGATCTCCAACGGAAACGACAACTCTTCATAAACGGTGGGCATAAGTATCTGATTCTGCGGCTCCTGTAAAGTAAGGGCGACGTCGTCGAAAGATTGTCGCGAGTATGCGGTTACGGCGGCCCCGTTATACATCAGCCCGCCTT
>CAZHVC010000241.1:0-3626 GCA_964535765.1 uncultured Ignavibacteria bacterium
TTCAAAGTCGCCGGCACCGACAAGGGAATTACCGCTTTCCAGATGGATATCAAGATCAAGGGAATCAATATCGACATAATGCGGCAAGCCCTCGAACAGGCCAGACGCGCCCGGATGTTCCTGCTCGAAAAAATGACCCAAGCCATCGCCAAACCAAGAGCCCACTTGTCGCCCTATGCCCCACGGATAATTTTCCTCAAGATCAAAGTCGATAAAATAGGAGAGGTGATAGGTCCCGGCGGCAAAACCATACGCGGAATTACCGAGAAAACCGGCGCCAAAATCGATATCGAGGATGACGGCACGGTTCTGATCGCCTCCGTCGATCAAAAGGCCGGCGAGGCGGCCAAGGCGATGATCGAGGCCTTGGTCGAAGAAGCCCAAATCGGAAAAGTTTACGTCGGAACCGTCAGGCGGACAACCAACTTCGGCGCCTTTGTCGAAATAATACCCGGCACAGACGGCATGGTGCATATATCGGAACTTGAAAACTACCGCGTCAACAGGGTCGAAGATGTCGTGAAAGTCGGTGATACCATCAAGGTAAAAGTAATAGACATCGACTCTGAGGGCAAAATCCGACTTTCCCGAAAAGCGGTATTGAACGATAACAAAAAATCGGGGAACTGACCGATCCCCGGCTATGGCCAAAGGAGCCAGACTGAAAACGCTTTATCGCAAAACTATACTGCCTGACGGCCTTCGCATCATCTCGGAATCGATTCCGACGTTCCGTTCCATTTCGATAGGCCTGTGGCTGGATACCGGCTCACGCGATGAACCTGATGAAATCGCCGGCATTTCGCATTTTATCGAACACATGGTGTTCAAGGGAACGGGCAGCCGTTCGGCCAAGGAGATCGCCTCATATCTTGAATCGGTGGGGGGGATGTTGAACGCATTCACCAGCCGGGAACAGACTTGCTATTATGCCAAGATACTCGATAAACATTTGCCGCTGGCAGTGGAAATCTTGGCCGACCTTATATTCAACGGCCGCTTTGATAAGGACGATATCGAAAAAGAAAAAAATATTATCATAGACGAAATAAATGAGGTCAACGACACGCCGGCGGACCTGGTTCATGACCTTTTTGCCCGGACGATTTTCGGTGAGCATCCGCTTGGACGTCCCATCATGGGCAGTTCCAGCACGGTCCGCAGAATTACGCGCGAACATATCTTGGCCTACCTCAGGGCTTCATATCGCCCCGAAAAAATGATCGTCGCCGCCTCCGGAAATCTGGTGCATGGTGAACTGGTCAGACTGGTCCGAAAATATTTCCCGAAAAAATACGAAAACAACCGCAATCCATACCCGCGTAAGCGGCCATCGCTTTTGCGTCGACTGTCGGTGAAGCAGCGAGAATCGAGTCAGACTCACATCTGTATCGGCGGCCCGGCTTTCACTTTCGAACATCCCCGGCGAAGCGCCTTGCTTTTGCTCAATTCGATGGTCGGCGGAGGCATGTCTTCAAAGCTGTTCCAGAAAATCAGGGAAGAAATGGGAATGGCATATACGATATTCTCCTACCTCGATTTTTTCGCCGATACCGCCGTCATGGGCGTCTATCTTTCCACCGACCCCAAAAACGTAACCAAAGTGATCGCCACGGTCTTCGAGGAGCTCTCGCATTTCGCCATGGAAAAACTCAGCCCAAAAGAGATAGAATCGGCCAGAGAATTGTTGAAAGGATCGCTCGTGCTGGGTTTGGAAAACAGTTCCAACCGAATGAATCGAATGGCCAAACACGAGATATTGCTCGGAAAATACATTTCCGTCGATGAGACTATTGCGGAAATCGATTCGGTTACCGCTGAAAACGTTCGCCAAGTCGCCGAAAAATTGTTCGATCCGAAACGGTTCACCATAACCGCGCTTGGCCAGACCAAAAAATCGGCGATTCTGCGTGCCCTCCCCGATGGTGTCGGCTAGGCTGGACTGCCTTTCATTCGATGGGGGAGTGCCATGACTCCTGCCCGATTTGAGCCCAAAAACAAGATACTCGCTTTTCATGATATCGGGAAATCCAGCCCGTTTTCCGTCAATTGCCTGAGCCTGGAGTCTTTCCGCCGGCTGATTGAATTTATCGCCGAAAATGGATATATCGGAAAATCCCTATCTCAATGCACCGATGATAACGATCTCGCTTTAACTTTCGATGATGGATTCGAAAGTTTCTACAAATTCGCTTATCCGATCTTGAGGCGATATTCTTTTTCCGTCACAGTTTTTGTCGTAACCGGGTATATAGGGAAAAAATCAGGTTGGGATTACCTGCGCCGCACCCATCTCGATTGGGCGCAGATAGTCGAGCTTCACAATGAAGGCGTTGAATTCGGCAGTCACAGCCATACCCATCGCGATTTGCGCGGTTTAAGTATCGGCTTGTTGACCCGCGAACTGGCGGTTTCTCGTGCCATCCTCGAGGATAAGCTGGGAACAGTGGTAAATCGGGTTTCCTATCCGTTCGGAAGATTTAATCGAAGCGTGTTGCGCGCCGCTCAGGAGGTTGGTTACCGGTTCGGTTATTCGCTTGCCAGAGCCGGCGGTCCGATGGCGATACCCCGCCATTGCCTTTACGCCTTCGATGGCCCGGGATCGTTGACAAGAAAAATGCGTGGCTCAGCGATCGAAAGATTCAAGGAGAAGACCATAAACGCTTTTGCCGGGGGCACAATCCTTTACAAAAGGGTTTTCGGAGATAAGTCATGAGAGCCATATTGTTCCGGCTGTTTGTCACATCGGCGGCTGTGTTGCTGGTGGCAAGGTTTATGCCCGGCATCGAGGTGGAAGGCCCGCTCGATCTTATACTGGCCGCCTCGCTGCTCGGTTTTTTTAATGCTTTCGTCAGGCCGGTGATGATATTTCTCACGTTGCCGGCGACAATTATAACCTTCGGCCTGTTCGTTTTCATAATCAACGGCCTGTTGCTGTACCTGGTGTCGTACCTGGTCGCTGGTTTTCACATAGAGAGCTTCGGGATTGCTGTGCTGGCATCGATCCTGATTTCGATCGTATCGGGTATTATCAACTGGCTGGCCAGGTATGATTGAAAAGCTGCGGCTCCGTCCTGAATTGGTTGAATTATATGTCCAAAGCGATAATTCAGTCCAACTATCGGCTTGACGGACGCCTGGGCCAGAGATAGATTGACCGGCGGAACGCCCCCGTAGCTCAGGTGGATAGAGCGACGGTTTCCTAAACCGCAGGTCGGCCGTTCAAATCGGCCCGGGGGTATTTTGACTATGCCTGCAGTTCCTTCGATATTCAAGATTCCCTTTGCCCATGCGGTCGATGCCTGCGGACATAACAATGAATATCGATTGCTCGATAGGAACTTCGACAACGCCCGATTATTGAATTATGCTTCAGCGGCACCCGGCATAAAAGACATTACCTGACCTTCAATGTCGAATATCGGACGGCGGATTCTATCCCGATCGAGAGGTCAACATATTATTTTATCCGGAGCGACCGATGGATTGATATCTGGAAGGCGGCTCATGGCAACGATAGCTACTGGGTACAGTCAAGCAGTTTTCCGAAATTCCGATAATAAGAGCAGGGAATGAACGATTTTTCGTTTTTTCTTGACATCGGCATTACCTGCGGCTAATAATAG
>CAZHVC010000242.1:0-3623 GCA_964535765.1 uncultured Ignavibacteria bacterium
CGCATTCGGGAAATCGAGATTGGAACCGGACAAGATGAACCCTCAGACCGGTTCTATTTAGCAACGAAGTTTCCTCGATTACGGCCTCTCGGGCAGTCAGATCATACTCTGCCAGATAGAAAAGCTGCACGACTTGGGTCTGACCGGCGAATCACTGCTGGTGGGGATCATGGATACCGGTTTCGACCTGCAGCATCCGGCGCTCGCTCATCTTATCTCAGATAACAGAATTATCGCAACCTATGATTTCATAAACAACGATGAGAACGTGGAGGATACGGCCAACGGCCAGCAGTTTCACGGCACGGCGGTCCTTTCGGCAATCGGCGGCTACGCGGCCGGTTCCTTGATCGGCGCCGCTTACGGGGCAAGCTACATTCTGGCCAAAACCGAAATCGCAAACCTCGAAATCGTAGCCGAGGAGGACAATTGGATTGCAGCGGCGGAGTGGATGGATTCGATCGGCGTCGATATCATTTCAAGTTCTCTTGGATATATAGATTGGTATCAGCAGTGGCAGCTCGATGGCAACACTTGCGCTATAACGGTAGCGGCCCAGACTGCGGCGCAACTGGGGATAATCGTGGTCAATGCCTCCGGAAACGAGAGAACCACCACCTGGGGAACCTTGATTCCGCCGGCCGACGGTCCAGAGGTTATCGCCGTCGGGGCCGTATTCCCCGACGGGGCGATCGCCCCTTTTTCCTCGCCGGGCCCGACGGCCGACGGCCGAATCAAACCGGATGTCATGGCCCAGGGAATCTCCGTTTGGTGCGCCGATTACCGCAGCGACGGTTACATGTCGGTCAACGGCACATCGATGGCTACGCCTTTGATAGCCGGCGGATTGGCGCTTATAATGCAGGCTCATCCGGACTGGAACCGGGGGAAAATATTCGATAGGTTGAAAAGTACTGCATCCAACAGTATATCCCCCAACAATGATTATGGCTGGGGGATCGCCCGCTTTTACGACATGCACTCACCGTCCCCCCTTTCCGAAAACCTGTTTCAGATATGGCCGAATCCTTCCTTTGAAAACGTGATCTTTGGGTTCGCAGCCCCGCCGAATTCGGAGGCAGAGTTGGCCATATTTTCGGCCGCCGGCGACCAGGTGGCAAAATTCAGGGGAACCGTTCAAACCGATACCGTCTATTGGCGCTGGCAATTCAGCGATAGCAGCCCAAAAATCGCCTCGGGAATCTATATAGCCCATTTAAAGACCGCTATCGGCCGTCAAGTCAAGAAGTTCGCAGTGATCAGACATTGAGCGGCATTGTCCAGTCTGAAACAGGCGGCGGACACCACCGGCAAGCTTGATAATATCAGACAAGGCGATGACGATAATCATTCAGGTGATAATGAATATTCTAATTATAGACAATAGAAAATCGCAAAGCCGCAAGATCAAAGAGAAACTGGAAGAGGTTTTCGGAAATTACCGCGTAATTACCAGAACCTCCGCTCTCGATGCGCTTGCCGAGGCCAAGAAGGCTTTACCTGAATTGGTGATAATCAGCGATACGCTGAGCGAGGCCAGCGCCGCCGAAATCTACTCTTTGATCGTCAATGCCGTGGGGCCGCTGCCGGCGATTATCTTGAACAATGCCGGCCGTAGAGCCAAAAAATCGCCCGATACGGCCGAGAATGGAATGGTGACTCAGCTGGCCACTTCATCCGTTAATGCCGTAATTATGGCCGCCAAGAACAGTCTGCGGCTGAGAAAATTGATGCGGGAGATCGAAATTCTGCGGAGCCAGCTCAAACGAGCCGGACTCGATAAAAAAGTCGCTGATCTGACTCTCGATAGCAGCCATCGAATAAACGACACTCTCATGACTATACTCGGCAACAGCCAACTGCTTTTATCTGATTCCAAAGGACTGAACGCCGGCATCCAAACGAAGCTCCGCAAAATAGAAAGAGCGGCCAAGGAAATTCAATCCATAACCCTATCTCTGGCTAATACCATCGGGACCGAAATCAGGCAGCTCGAGACCGAAAAAACCACCCCATAATCGGGCTTGATTTCGCTGATGGGGAAGGTCAAGCGTTTGCCGGCAAGCATCGGCTTGCAAACATAATCATATCAAGATATAATAGTTTTCATGACTATACCCGTAGCGGATACGGCTATCGAGCCCGCCGGATTTTTCAACCGGAAATCGGTGGTAGCAGCAGAATTGCTGATCTGCGGCCTGCTGCTACTTTTGCAGATGGCGGTCTGGCAAATAACTATCGATGACGGCTTCATATTCTTTCGCTATGCCAGAAATTTCGCCGATGGTCAAGGCCTGGTGTTCAATATCGGTGAACGAGTCGAGGGGTACTCATCGTTTGTCTGGGTTATGCTGCTCGGCTTGGCCGGCAAATTCGGCGCCGATATTCCGACGGCGACGAAGATTTTCAGTCTGATTTCCGCTCTGGGAACGATGCTGATCGTGCTGCACATCGGCAGGCGCCTTTTCGGAACCGCCTGGCAGGTGGGAGCGCTGGCCATATTGCTGCTTGCCGGAAGAGTGGATTACGGGATGCACTTCCAATCGGGGATGGAAACGGCGCTGCATGGTTTTTTGCTGAGCCTCGGTATGCTGGCCTATCTTAATTCAGTCGGTGGAAGGCTGTGGGTAACCGGAATTATCGCCGCCGGCTTGATACTGACCCATCCATCCGGCGCTTTTTTTGCGGCGGCTGTATTGGGCTGTGAACTATATCGAAGTATAATATCGAAACGGGGCGGAGACTATAGGAGGCTGATTTCGTTTAGCCTGCCGGTCTTGCTGATTGTCGGAATTCACACTCTCTGGCGATTCTCCTATTACGGAGATTTGCTGCCCAACACTTTTTACGCCAAACAGGTTCCGATTGAACCATATTATCTTGCCCGGGGCGCTTATCATTTATTGAAATTTTTTGCATTCGGCGGCGGCATATTTTATTTCGCTCCGGCCTTCATATTTGCCGTCATTTCGATAAGGAAATTCGAATTCCAGGTTTTGATAGCCGTGATCGTGGCTTATATATTATTCAATATTTTGAGCTCGGGCGATTGGATGGTCTACTCGCGGTTCATGGTTCCCGTCGTCCCACTTATCATGATATTGAATGCTGCTGGTATCATCTGGATTTCGGCGCGGATCGGGCGTGGAAAAATGATCATATCTCTGGCCATAGCGCTCTTACTTTTCAGCGGCATTCAAAGCGGGCTGCTCTACACCTTGAGTCCAACCAGCGAGATGATCAAGACGGAAAAGATAGAAAAGGCAAAATGGATCAGTTTAAGCAGATATTTCGGCGAGATGCGAAAGCTTCATCCCGATTTGAAAATAGCCGCCTCGGCGATCGGCGCTCTGGGTTATTATTCCAACGCATACATTATCGATATTTGCGGGCTGGTCGATAAGCATATCGCCCGTCACGGCGTCCGTTATCGGGGGGGGTCCGGCCATGAACGTTCCGATATGCGCTACGTAATGGCGAAAAACCCCGACATTTATGCCATATCGGCGGTCATCGATTCGGTCGACTGCCGAATAAAACCTATCATGTTCTTTTTCGCTTTCACGCCGATCACCCCCATTTCCTATACCGCCGACGAAGTTTACGATCATATTGTCCGGAAT
>CAZHVC010000243.1:0-3623 GCA_964535765.1 uncultured Ignavibacteria bacterium
GAGGTGCTCGAAGGCCGTCTGGCCGACTACGATTGGCTGCACCTTCACCATGAAGATTTCACCGGCCAGTACGGCAAGTTCTACGGCGCTTATCGCAATACCGCCTGGTACCGGCAGATCAAGGCCTTATCCGAAACGTTGGCCCGGGAGCTTGGATTCAGGAAAGTATCGAAGCTGAAATTGCAGGTGGCCATGGCTATCCGCGATTATGTAAAAAACGGCGGCTTTCTGTTCGCCATGTGTTCGGCCACCGATACCTATGAGATAGCCTTGGCCGCTCACAATACGGATATCGTGCCGACGGAATACGACGGGGATCCGCCCGATCAAGGCTGCCAGGAGCGGCTCGATTTTTCCGCCTGCCTCGGCTTCGTAAATTTCCAAGTCGAGCTGAATCCGATAATTTACGAGCATTCGAACATCGACACCAGCCCCACCCGCGGATTGCGCGGGCTCGATCCGGAAAGCGATTATTTCACCCTTTTCGATTTTTCGGCCAAATTCGATCCCGTCCCGACGATGCTGATCCAGGATCATGTTCCCATCGTGAACGGATTCTGGGGACAAACCACGGGATTCAATAAAGCGGTGATCAACAAACATGTAATTATTCTCGCCGAGACGCGGGTTCAGGGTGAGGCCAAATATATCCATGGGAATTTCGGCAAGGGGACTTTCACTTATCTGGGCGGGCATGATCCCGAGGACTACCAACATATGATCGGCGATCCGCCGACCGATCTGAAACTGCACAAAAATTCCCCCGGCTATCGTCTTATTCTGAACAACGTTTTGTTCCCGGCGGCCAAAAAGCAGGAAAGAAAAACGTGACCGGTGCCGACCTTCGCCCCTTTCTCGGTTTCAGCGAGTTTTCTTCGCAGACCTCACCGAAAGAGGCGGCGGATCGATGCTTGAGACTGGGGCTGTCGGCCTTTCAGCTTGTCGGCGATTTCCCGATAAATTTTCCCGAATTCACCCCTCCGGCTTTCCGGAAAGAAGTGAAAGAATATATTTCCCAAAAGGGGCTGCGCCTTCATTTTCATTCCCCTCACGATATCCCGCTGGCCACCCGCCACGACCGTATCCGCCAGGGCGGCATCGAACGGATGAAGGAATTTGTTCAATTAGCCATCGATATGGGCGCCTCGACGTTCGTCATTCATCCCGGCCGGTTCGCCGTTTACAAAATGAGCACCGGCAGTATCGTGCTCGACCACAAGAATATCCCCCAATCCTATTATGATCGATTTTCCAATTCGTTTCGCAGCATCGTCGATTTCGCCGCCGGCCGCCTGTCGGTGCTTCTCGAAAACACCCATGGTTTTTCCGATCGCTTGTGTCAATTGATTGATGAATTTCTGGAGCTCGACGGTGTCGGGTTGGCTTGGGATATCGCCTATGCGGCTAAAGGGGATGCCGTCAATTCGGGCCGGGCGGCCGAATTCATTTCCAAAAGATTGGACGGGGTAAAACTGATTCATCTGCATGATTATTCCAGGGGGCGCGGTCATCTGGCCCTGGGAACCGGTGAGCTGAAGATCAAATCATATATCGATATCATCGCCGAACTCAAAATCGACACGATATTAGAGGTGTTTTCCGAGGCCGATATCGTGAAATCGCTCGATTATATCGATTCGCTGTTTTCGAGGGGATAGCCGTGAAAAGCGCGCCCGCGGCGGTTTTGACCGTGATGATTGCGGCGGCGATCGTTATCGCCGACGACCTGCGTTGTTCGATATGCAATCAGAATATAAAGGGCGAATATGTTCGCTACTCCGACGGCGGACTGGTATGCGAGAGTTGTTTCAAGAATGCGCCGAAGTGCGATATCTGCGGCAGACCCTCCGTGAACGACATCCTCATCGACGGCAAAAAAGTTTGCCATAAATGTCTGCCGAAACTGCCTATCTGCGCCGAATGCGGTAAGCGCATTGCCGACGACTATTTCCGCAATCCCAGTGATTCCTCCGCTCTATGCCGGCAATGTTTCAGCAAGGCCGATCGCTGTTTCATCTGCGGCGCAATCGGCAAGAGTCTGGTTGCCGCCGGAAGCAAGAAAGCTTGCCCGGACTGCCTCAAGCTTCTGGTCTTTTGCAGTATCTGCGGCGAACCGATCTCCGGCACCGGTTTTTGGTTTGAAAATGACAATTCCAAACGATATTGCGCCGATTGCTGGAATCGATTTCCTCATTGCTCGAGCTGCGACGCCCCCGTTGGTCCGCAGGGAATCGATCTCAGCGATGGGCGTATCCTCTGTTCGACCTGCTATAAATCGGCGATTTTTCAAGCGGAAGAGGTATCCGAAATTAAGCTCGAGGTCCTGGCGTTCCTGAAATCGGGATTGGATATGGAGCTAATGCACAAAGTCGATTACTATTTACAAGGCATAGATTTCATCCGCTCCGGCGTCGGGGAAAGCACCGGCGATCTATATGGACTTTTCTTCCGCGAGGGCGATAAATTCAGTATCCATGTGCTCTACGGTCTAAGCCGAAAGATGTATTACCAGGTGTTGGCTCACGAGATAGGTCATGCCTGGCTGTCGGAAAGAAGAGCCGATGAGCCGGACCGCCGTACCAACGAGGGGTTCGCCCAGTGGGTCGCCTATCACTCGTTGATAAATTTCGGCTATCCCCGTGAGGCGGAAAAGCTGCTCGACGGCAACGATGATTACGCCGTTGGGCTGAAAGTTATGCTCGATTTGGAAAAAAGAGGCGGCAAAAAAGCCGTTTTTCTCGAGGTTCTCGCTGTCGATCCCGATTGAGAAACAATCAGGCAATCAAGCCCCGGGATTCGCTGACCGGCCGGTTCGGTTGACCATTCTGTCAAGTATATATGTCAGCAATGAAACCGCCAGGCCAGGATAAATTGGATCGATTGCGCCTGGATAGTCCTCCCCGAAATGCCCGATTAAGAACCAACCGACAACCGTCAGCCCACTTGCCGCTATCGCTATCACGGCGCCCCGCGGGGTCATCCGCCAAAAGCGAGAAAACGAACTGGCCACCGGCAACAACAATGCGCAGGTGCTGAGCGTGCCGAAAATATACCAAATGTCGATCACCGATCTGAAAAGCAACGCTATCAGCACCGCCATAGCCGCCGAAAAAACCAAGCCCAAACGCGAGTAGAGAGTAATCGTTTTGCTTTCCGGGACTTTTTTGTGAAGGCGCAGAATTATATCTTTTCCGATCGTCGTCCCCGAAACAAAAGCGTAGCTATCGACCGTGGACATGATCGTGGCGAACAACCCTACCAGAAAAACCCCCTTGAGAATCTCCGGCAAAACCCTCGCCGCCAGCGCCGGATACGACATCATCGGATCGGCCAGCTCCGGCAGCAGCGCCCTCGCATACATGCCGGTGAACGTGGTCAGGAAATCGAATGCCACCCAGAGAGGGATCGATAGCAACAAGCCCCATCTGGCGGTCCGCTCATCTTGTGCAGCGAAACAACGTTGATAAAGAGACGGTTCGACCAGTGCGGACAGGGCGATGAAATACCAGGCGAAAATATAGCTTGCCGGCCGATCGCCTCTCCAAACGAAAGATGTCGCCGGCAATTTTGCCTGCAAAAATCCCAAACCGCCGAATTCGGAAACAAGAAAAATCAACATCACC
>CAZHVC010000244.1:0-3621 GCA_964535765.1 uncultured Ignavibacteria bacterium
ATCCAGGCCGGCCTTATTTTAACGATCATTCTTGATTTGCTGGCTTTTGGCCTGGGTGCCTTGATATCGCTCGAATTCGCAATCGGTATAGCCATCGTCATCATTCTTGGAATCCTGTATTCGGTAAAGCCGATAAGTCTCAAAGACAGACCGATTCCCGCCTTTCTAATAAACGGCTTCGGCCATGGCAGCCTGGTTTTTCTTCTGGGCTGGCTTGCCGCCGACGGCGGAATCCGACCGGGCTTTTATTATTCGGTTCCTTATTTTCTGGCGGTGGGGGCGATTTACATTGGAACTACGATCCCCGATATCAAAGGGGATACGGCCACCGGCAAAATCACTTTGGCCGTCGTGCTGGGGGACTTTTATTGTGGATTGTTGATTTTGATCATGATGGCGGCGGCGGTGGTGACGGCCGTGTTTCTTGGGGATACGGCGATGTTTTACGCCGGCTGTGCCGTCCTTGTTTTCCAGCTTGCATCGGTGATTTTCAGGAGCCGCAAGTTACAGGTGTTGACAGTCAAAATTGCAATACTAATCTTAAGCTTAGCGGCAGGAGTTAAATTTCCACTTTATATATTTTGGCTGATGGGGGTAATCACCGCCACGCGAATCTACCATAAGTATCGTCTGGGACTCGAATATCCATCACTTGCCGCCTAAATCGGCCCCGCGGAATTGACGATAGTAAAGTATGATGTTATATGCTCATGCCCTGCTCATCTTGATTGCGGCGCTGTTTGCCGGATGCGCTCCGGCGCCGACTCCCAATTTTCCGGAACCCCGGCGCAGCCTTAGCGATGAGGATCGGGAGGCGATAGTCCGGGTGGCCGCCCGCTATGAAGGAGCGCCCTATCGATACCGGGGAAACGGCGAAAGCGGATTTGATTGTTCAGGCTTTGTCCGCCGCGTGTTCGACGAGGCCGTCGGATTTGAATTGCCCGGGGCGACCCGCGAGCTGTACCGCCTCAGCCGTTCGATTCATTTCGAGCAGGCCCTGCCCGGCGATTTGGTGTTTTTCTCGGTAAAAATGAATGGAAGAGCAGACCATGTGGCGATTTATGCCGGGTCGGGAGAGTTTTATCATGCCTCGAAAAGCAAAGGCGTGATCAAGTCCACCTTCGCCTAGGATTATTATTACCGCCGCTTTTTCGGAATTCGGCGTCTCAATCCGGAACTTTTGAAAAAGTCTGCGGTGCGGGCGCAAAACGAACGACGTTAGCCTCGGTTTTCCCCGGCCGTTTTTTCGGCTGTGGAGTCCGGTTGTTTGAATTCCAGAAGCCAGATATTCCCCAGCAGTTCGTTGTTGAGCCTCGAACCGCCGTCGGAAACGACCACCGCCAGATATCGGCCGTCGCCTGAAATAACCGGCATGACCTCGAAAAGCGTCGACGCGGAATCGGACCACCGGATCCCATAAAACTTATCGTTCGCCGAATCATAGACTATCAGCCTGGGCGATTTCGGATCATAGGTGATGGCGACATATTTGCCGGACGGTGATATCGATTCGAGATAAGCTGTTTTATAACCGGGTATCAATTGCCTTAGCACGCCGTCCCGCCACAGGTAAATTGCCGAGCTCTTTTCCAGGCCCCGCTGAGCTGCGCTGAACAATAAACCATAGGCGGTCGAATATCCCGAAATAGGCAGCTCATCACCCACCCGGGGAAGCTCGTCTTCCGGCAGGGGCATGATTTCGACTTGCTCAGGCCAGCTATCGGCCATGAACAGATCGCCGGTGCGGATGTCGAAAAGAAAAGGTTTGATTTCGCTGTCGGTCGGATTGGCTCCCGAATCATCCGACTTGCTTTGGAACACTCTGGTGAAACATATTAGGTTGTCGTCATGACTGAAATAGGGAAAGAAATCGCTCATTTTATCGGTCAATTGTCTGATTGAGGCGATTTCACCCATATCGACCAGGCCGCTGATGAAATAGTCCGGGACAGCCGCGTTTTCTTTTTTCTGCTGGCTGGAGCATCCGGAGAGCAATATGACTATCAGCGTCGAGGCGGTGATGAACCTTTTCATAGTCAAAATAGTATACCACAATGACAGGGTTGTCAATCCCAATAAAATCGAAAGGGCCGGCCTACGCCGGGGGCGCCGGTGGTATGGCGCCACAATGATTGACCGGAAAATCGGTTTCCGGGAATATTATCCGGCCGTCAGGCGTATCAAGTTATGAAAAGAGGCAGGGTAATGAAACGGCGTGTGGCTGAAATTGTCGGATGGTTTTACTACGGGTTGTCGTTGATTTTTGTCGGTGTGGGGATCTGCATAATCTCGAAACTTCTACCGGCGGGCGGCCTGCCGGGTGTGGGAAATCGGCTGATATTGGGGTCGGCGTTTTTGATTTACGGCGTTTATCGCTTTACGGGTTTGCTTTTGCGCGGTCGAAGAGATAAAACCGGCGGGGCGACCGGCGAAGATCTTAATGCGAATGAGGGGAACGGTTTCAATTGATAAAAAAAACTTGACTTGAAAGACCCGTTTGGTATTATACCATTTCAGTTTTTTTAGGCCGGATGCCTTAAGAAAACAAGAAAGAGGATGGCAGTGATCAAGATAGCAACTTGTACTTTGATGACCTTGCTTTCGGTCCTCGCGGCGACGGCGGGTCCGGCCGATAATCTTGTCGTTCGGGCGAAAAATCTGGCCGCCGAAGGCAACGCCGAAAAAGCTATAGCAATTATCGATTCGGCGCTTGCTGTATCGCCGACCGATTTCAAACTGCTGCTTGCCCGCGCCGATATTCTTGCCGGGCAGGGTGATTATCAGGCCGCTTACGACTATTACATGAGGGCGCTCGCTCAGTCGGGCAAGGATCCGAATGCGCTTTATGGGGCTGGCATGGCGGCCTTGAAAAAAGGCAATTTTGCCGAAGCGCAGGAGATATTTCAGAAAGGGGTCAATTCCGGGAAGCGCAAAGCGGAATTTCTTTATGGCTTAGGGCTGGCTCAGATGGAGCTCGGCTCTCTGGCCGAAGCGGATTTGACCATGCGCAAGGCGATCAAAGCCGATGGCAAGGTGGCCGCATATCATGCCGCTTTGGGCGACATCAATTTCCGCAAAGGGGTCTGGGCTTTTGCGATCAACGAGTATAAAACGGCGCTCCAATTGGACTCGACTTTGACCTCGGCCTACCTGAAAATCGGCGAGTCGTATTTTCAATCGGCCGATTTGACTGAGGCGGTCAGGAATTTAAAAGAGTATGTCCGGCGCGCTCCGGCGGATACGTTTTCGTTGTACAGATTGGCCAGGATATTCGAAGCCTCGAAAAATCCGGCCGAAGCCGCCTTTTTTTACCAAAAACTCACCGAGCAGAGGCCGAATAACGGCGAATATTGGTTCGGTTACGGGCGGGCGGAATACGAGCTGGGCAAGTACGATCAAGCCGGCGAAGCCCTCGAAAAGGCGATCGCCTTAGGCGCCAAAGTCGCCGAATCGTATGGAATGTTGGCCAAGATTTATCATCTGAATAAACAATATTATAAAGCCGATAGTGCCTACTCCCGATACGAGGCCGCATTCGGTTTGCCCGATGATCCCGAATACTGGATCGACAAAGGCAAGGTGATGTTCAAAATCGCCGAAACCGACCCGGCCTTCATCACC
>CAZHVC010000245.1:0-3620 GCA_964535765.1 uncultured Ignavibacteria bacterium
AATGCCTACTTCATGCTTGATCATAAACATGCCGGATTCCGTCGATTCAGCCCGGCCGCCGATAGTTTCGTTCCCGGCAAAAAAACGCTGAAATGATTCGAATAAATTAGCCGGTTTTGAAGTCGATTAATTAGATGATGGGCGAAGTTCAATATATCGAAATCGACCTCGAGCTGCTCAGGCTCGACACGATTCTCGGATTCGATCTTTATCTGCCCGGCCCGGCCGGTTACGTCTTATACCGTTCGCGCAACGTACCGTTCAACGAAAAGACGCGCCAGAACCTACTGGCGCATGGGGTCAAATCCCTCTATATGAAATCGACCGACAGCCAGAAATATGCATTGTATATAGAAAACAACCTGAGCAATATAATCGCCGATCCGACCGTAAAAATCGAACAGAAGTGCCGCCTTCTTTACGACGCCAGCATCAATATCGCCCGGGAACTGTTGAGCGATCCGGGCTCGCCGGCCGCCGTCAAACGTTCGGCCAGAGCGATGGAAAACATGGTTGACCTATATCTGAGAGACGACGGCGGGATCAGGAAACTTTTGGAACTGATGCCCGAGGATTATCGGCTCTACACGCACAGCACCAATGTCGCCACTTTCAGTATCGCTCTCGGACGCGCCCTGGGCATTTATAGCAAAGACGATCTTCATCAATTAGCCCTGGGGGCGATGCTGCACGATATCGGCAAGAGCAAGGTGCCTAAAGATATTCTAATGAAACCCACCCGGCTCACGGCCGAAGAATTCGAAATCATGAAACTCCACGTTCCCCACGGTTGCCGTCTGGCCGAGGTCAATCCGGTGGTGCCGAAACAAGCGCTGGTGCCGATTCTTTACCACCACGAGCGTCTCTCGGGAACAGGCTATCCGCGGGGAATCGCCGGCGAGGAAATCCCGCTGTTCGGAAAAATCACCGCCGTGGCCGATGCGTTCGACGCCATGACCTCGAACCGCGTTTACCAGGCCGCCCTGCCGCCGTTCAAGGCGATGGAGCACCTGCTTGCCGCAACCGATCAATATGACCGCCGGGTAGTGATCGAAATGATGAAGCTGCTGGGACCGGATTATTCCCGGAAGGAACAACCGGAAATGGTCGGCGAAAAAATCATCTCAATATAAATATAATCCGATCAATCTATTATCCCTCACCGGATATGCGACATTTTCTTGTTTGAGGCGCTCCTGCCGATTATTATCATCAACATGACACAAGCGGGATTCCTAAACCCCCTAACCCGATTTCCCGAAACATAATTACGGAGGTGATGTATGAAATTCGGCGGGCTCGATACCAAATGCGTGCATTCCGGCAATTATATCGATCCGGACGTCGGCGGAGTGAATACGCCGATTTACTGGTCAACCTCGTTTTTATTCCCCAATCCGAAAGGAGAGCTGAAATACCCGCGCTATTTCAATATCCCGACCCAAAGTGCGGTCGCCGACAAAATCTGCACCCTCGAAGGCGGTGATTGGGGGCTGGTGTTCAGTTCCGGTTTGGCCGCAATCAATGCGCTATTCGCCGCCACCCTGCGGGCGGGAGATCATGCCTTGTTTCAGGACGGCCTTTACGGCGGCACCCAGCACCTCGTGCAGTCGATGCTGCCCCGCTTTGGTGTAATGTACGATATAGTCTATGGCGGCAGGCCGGCGGATTTTCAGGCGGCGCTCAAAACCAATACCCGGCTGATTTTCGTGGAATCACCCACCAACCCCCTCCTGAACGTTATCGATCTGGCGGAAATCGCGGCAATCGGCCGGGAAGCCGGTGCGTTAACCGCAATAGACAACACTTTCGCCACTCCGATAAATCAAAATCCGATCGCCCTGGGTTTCGATATCGTCATGCACAGCGGAACCAAGTATCTCAACGGCCACAGCGATATTTGCTGCGGCGCACTGGTCGGCCGCCGCGATCTGTTTCAACCTATACTCGCCGCGGCCCAAAGCCTGGGCGGGAATCTCGATCCGGCCGCCTGTTACTTGCTTGAACGAGGACTCAAAACCCTTGGCCTGCGGGTTGCCCGTCAGAACGAAAATGCCCAGGCGATAGCCGAATATCTATCCGCAAATCCGGCGGTGCGCCGCGTCTATTATCCGGGGCTCCCCAATCACCCCGGCCATCATATAGCGGCCAAGCAGATGCGCGGATTCGGCGGAATGCTGTCGTTCGAGCTTGACTGCGACAAGGCGGCCGCCCGGGCATTTTCCGGCAACTTGAACCTCATAAAGACGGCCGTCAGTCTGGGCGGGGTGGAAAGCCTGCTTTGTTTTCCTTGCGAGACCTCCCATGCCAAAGTGCCGCCGAAATTACGAACAAAGCAGGGGATATCCGATACCCTGGTCCGCCTTTCGGTCGGAATAGAAAATATCGATGACTTGATCGCCGATATCGAAAATGCTTTGGCTGAAATTAAATAACCCCGGAAATCGAAAAATGCGCAGAAAAGAAAAAGAGATCAAGAGCCGGAAAGAAATCGAGGAGATAATCAACAAGGCTCAGATTTGCACTATCGGCCTATGCCAAGACAATGTTCCCTATGTCGTAACGGTGAATTTCGGATACAAGGATAGGGCGATTTATTTTCACTCGGCCCCCGAGGGCCGCAAAATCGACATGATCAAGTCGAACAGTCTGGTCGGTTTTCAAATGTATTGCGATTATTCGCTTTCGGCCCAGGCAATTCCTTGCGCCTGGTCGACTAATTACCGCAGCGTGAGCGGTCAGGGGCGAGCGATTATTCTCAACCGTCTCGAGGATAAAATCAGCGGCCTCGATATACTGATGTCTCATTATGCCCAAGGGCCGTTCGAATATGACCGACAGGAAATCGATAAAATGGTGATCGTCAAAATCTCGATCGACCGGATGACGGGCAAGAAATCCGGTTACTGAACTCGATCCGATTTCGTGCCGCCTGCCAGGCCGGAGATTATCATCCCGGCGAATATCAGCAGGCCGCCCGAAGCCTGTCTTATGGTGAAAGACTCGCCGCCCAAAGTCCAGGCGAACAGCCCGGCGAACACCGGTTCGAACGCGAAAATAAGCGAAACCCGGATCGGCAAAACATATTTCTGGGCAATCAACTGCACCAGGAATGCGGAAAGGGTCGGAAATACCGCCAGAAAGGCGATGGCCGCCCCGGCCGTCCGACAGGGAAAGGCGAACTGTCCGACTTTCAGGAAACCCCATAAAAGCGACAACGCCCCCACTATCGCGAATTGCTGAAAACTCAAAATATACGGATTGATCCCGGCGTCGATTTTTCGATCGGCGATCAAGATATGCGCCGCATATGACATGGCCGCCGCCAGGGTCAAAAGATCACCCCGGTTGACATATTCGAGCCCGCCGCTTAATACCCATAATCCGGAAAGCGAAACAAGGGATGCCGCCAAGCTCGATAATTTCGGCATCTTGCGTCGGAAAAATATCTGAAACACGGGCACGAACACCACGAAAAGACCGGTGATGAAACCCGAATTGGCCGCACTCGTATATTTTAGACCGACCGTTTGAAAAACATACAATATCCACAACGGCAATCCCAAGGCAAGGCCGGATCCGAAATTAGGCAGCGGCGACAGTTTCAGCCAGATCAGGAT
>CAZHVC010000246.1:0-3607 GCA_964535765.1 uncultured Ignavibacteria bacterium
GTTCTCCTTTGGTGGTGAAAAACGGCTCGAATATTCTATTCAACAGATCCTCCGGGATTCCCGGTCCGTCATCACTGATTTTTATTTCGACGGCGCCGTTCGATTTCATTATTCTTATCTCGATAACTCCGCCGGCCGGCAGGAAATCTTTCGAGTTCATCAGTAGATTCAGGAATACCTGTTTAAGCTTTTCGGCTGATCCGAGAATCGGCGGGATGTCCGGATCGACTTTAAGCCGCACGTTGATATCGGCTGTCAAGAGCTGGTGCGAAAGCAAGGCCAATGTTTCGGCCATCACTTTTTTGATATCGACATCCCCCACTTCTTCCTGCTGAGGGCGATAAAAATCAAGCAATTGTCTGACGATTCCGGCTATCCGCTTTACCTCTTCCCGAAGGATTTTTATATAATTCTTGAATACATCTTCCGGCAGCTTCTGAATCGAAAGTATATGCAGGTAGTTGGAAATGACACCGAGAGGGTTGTTGACCTCGTGGGCGATGGCCGCCGACAGTTTTCCCAGGGCGGCCATTCGTTCGGAAGCCACCAGCAATTTCTGGGTTTGCTGAAGCTCTTCGCGGGCGCTTTTTTCCCGCGCATACAGGTTCGAGTTTTCGATAGCCACCGACAATTGATTCATCAAAAGGGAAAGGAACTCGATATCGCTGTCATAAAATTGCGCTCCCGATATTTTGGGCGGCAAAAAGAGAAGTCCGAGCAGACGGTTTTTCATTATCAATGGGGCGGCCAGCTCGAAATCGAGAATATCCAGACTGCCGAGGCTGCTATCTTTTCCTTTAAGCAATTCTTTCAATTCGATTGCGGTCAACGGCTTGCCGCTTTTCACGAAAACATCGATCAGATCGTCGCTGAGCTTGAATTTTATATCTTTTACGGCGGAAATATCGATTCCTTTGGCATAGGGATGAACCAGATGACCGCTTGCTTGATCGGTAATCAATATCATTGCGGCATCGACACCCATCTGGCCGAGGCAGGTGAGCAAAATGGCATCGATCAGCATCTCCGTATCGAGCATCGAAGATAGGTGCCTGGAGATTTCGAATACGGTGTATAAATCGAATATCTTGCGCCGGAGCCGCCGATTCAGGTCGCTTAACTCACTGAATTGTTCGGCGAGTTTTTCCGAACCCTGCGGCTCATCACCGATAAATCTCTTTCCCGATAACGGATCGTTCATCATTATGCTTTTCGGCAACAGGCTGCGGCATTTTAGACAATTACTTCATCCCGCCCTACGGATTATGCGCCACTGTGGATGCCGCTTTAATGCAGCCGCTTGAATCTATGAAATTACAGTATATCCCGGCAATAAATATTTGCTAATTTTGTTTGTTGCGTCCGCCGCAAAGGTATTTAATATTACCGGCGGTTAACAACTAAATGCTAAATAAGGAATTGACCCGGAACTTTCTTCATGGTGATAGCAACGGTTCGAATCGCCGATCGACGGTTACGGATATCGAGCTGTCAATACTGTAGCTAGGAGGAGCTGACGGCCAACAGATCAGCGGAAGATTTCGATTTCGGCAACCGACTTGCCGAACAATTGCAAAGCATTATCGATATCGATGTGATTTACACGTCGGCCTCGGCCACGATCATAAAGGGGCGGTTGATCGACGATTCGGTTTCCGGACAGGCTGCGTTGAATTCCATACTTGATCGACTTTCTTACAAAGCCGAAATCCTGAGCTTGAGCCCCAAGACAATTCTCAGATTTCGACATCCGGCAAAACCGGTCTTGTTCAGGATTCCCTGGCTGAATATCGTCTTATTTCTATTGACATTGGTTTCGACAATCGTCGTCGGCAGCGGATTCGAACAGATAAACGCCTTTTCTAATCCCCGGCTGATGATAGATGACCCCTGGCGGATAATCAGGGCGGGAATCCCCTTTTCTTTTTCGTTATTAGGGATACTGCTTTTTCATGAATTCGGCCATTACATCGTTTCGCGAAAACACGGCGTGGACGTCAGCTTGCCCTATTTCATTCCGGCGCCGACGATGATCGGCACCATGGGTGCGGTAATTCGTTCCAAGTCGCCATTCATAACGAGGAAGCAATTGTTCGACGTGGGCGCGGCCGGCCCAATAGGGGGCCTGATAATCGCCATTCCGGCGATAATTTGGGGACTGGCGCACCCTCGATTCATGCCGGAGATGCAGGACCTATCCGGATTTGTGACACTTGGAGATTCTCTGCTGTTCTCGCTGATCGACAAATTGGTGGCGGTAAAGGCACCTCCCGGTTTCATTGCGGTTCTGCATCCAGTGGCTTTCGCCGGCTGGGTCGGCCTGCTGGTAACTATGCTTAATCTATTGCCTATCGGTCAACTCGACGGCGGACATATCCTTTACGCAATGTTCGGCAAATTGCAACATAAAATCGCCTTGATCGCAATCGCCGGACTTATACTGCTTTCGTTTTTATGGGCGGGTTGGATCGTCTGGGCTATTTTAGGCACTATAATGAGACCGGCGCACCCGCCCACGGTGATGGACGAGCTGCCGCTCGACAAAAAACGGAGAATGTTAGGTTATCTTTGCATTGTCATATTCATATTATGCTTCATACCAGCCCCGATTACTTTGAACTGATATTGGCGATGCCCGAATTCAACCGGATGATTAATAGAAAGTTAAAAAGAAGCTTATACATCAAAAAATGGAGCTGAGGGGAGTCGAACCCCTGACCTTTTGACTGCCAGTCAAACGTTCTCCCAACTGAACTACAGCCCCAAGACCGAGATTTTCAAAGCGCAAAATAAGATAGCCGGGCAGATAAGTCAAGCGGTATTAAGCGAATGATTCGCCTATTTTTGGCGAAATCGGCGGCAGCCGGTTATCCAAAAGATACTTCAGCGGCCGTCAACGTTTCTTGGACAAGGATCAGAAAAGAGCCGAAACCGCGGCCATATTGGCAAGATACAGCCATCTATCGGGGAAAAGCCCTATCTGAAGCACGCCCAAAAGCGCAATAATCAGCGCTATCAACAACGACGGAGTCATCTCGATATCGACTATACGCGGTTCGGGTGGACGCATATACATGACGACCACGATCCGTAAATAGTAGAATATGGAGATCAAACTGTTGAGAACACCGATTACGGCCAGCCAGATAAATCCGTTTTTGACCGCTCCCGAGAAGATGGCGAATTTTCCTACGAATCCAGCCGTGCCCGGGATTCCACCAAGCGAGGCCATAAAAATGGTCATGGCGATTGCGGCGAAAGGAAACTGGCGGGCAAATCCGGCATAGTCGGAAATATTTTCGTAAATTTCATCCCGTTCGGCAAAAAAGACCACGATGGCAAAAGCACCGATGTTCATGAGGGTATAGGCAAAAAGATAAAAAGCCACGGCGGAAATCCCCTCAATACCGCCCGCCGTAATCGCCACCATCATATAGCCAGCATGGGCGATAGAGGAATAGGCAAGCATCCGTTTGACATTTGCCTGAGTAATCGCCAGAATATTGCCGATGGTCATAGTCAGCACCGCCAGCACCCAGATGATCGAGGTGAAATCGATATTGGGATCGGCGACGATGAATATGCGGATTATGGCAGCCATGGCAGC
>CAZHVC010000247.1:0-3605 GCA_964535765.1 uncultured Ignavibacteria bacterium
GCCCCAACCATGCGCCGTAGATAAAATCGAGCCGACCTATCAACAGCGACATACGCGACATCACCGTGTAGCCGAACGACGCCCCGAACGTAACCATCAGAAAATATATCCCCACTTTCGCCGTTCCGCCTACGAATCCCTTGTGTTCCTTGGAAAAATAAAAATAGGTCAAACCGCTGACCACCCCGATCAGCAAAATCAGATTGTTCAGATTCGCCCAGCCGAAAAATCCCGGCTGTCCGAATACCACGAAACCTTTCAGCGTGGCGTTGATCTGGGAAAATGCGTTGGAGGCCAGATAACGGGTGAAATACAATCCCGCCGTGGTCCCCACCACGAACGCCAGCGGCCAGCGCGATATCCAGCCAGCTTTCGGTATCAGTCGAAGCAACATCATTATGCCGAGCGCCCCGGCGACCAAGTACCAGAGATTGGGATCCCAACGGCCGTGGACAAAAAGCGATTGCAGGGCGCCGTCGGTTTTCGAGGCCCCCACCATTTTTGTTATGCCGAGGTTGTCGAACAATTTCGGCAACAGGCTTTGATAATACAACGAAACGAACCAGTAGCCGGCGGAGATGCCGAGAAATATCGACTCGCTCAGTTTGTAAAACGGGTTGTCCTTATACAGAAACGACAATATTCCCAGTGTCAACAGAGCGCCGACCCAGATCCCCAGTGTGCTCATGGCAACCCTCCCTGTTCTTTCTTACGGGTGGTGAAAAAGGCGATGTTGGCGATTATGATGAACAAGACTATTATCGTATGGGCGAATGTCTGCCCGGTCATATATTTTACCGCCCGCCCGGGCATTCCGGTCAGGATTTCGAATTCGGCGCCGCCTTTCATCCCTCCGAGAATCCCTTTGAGCTGTTTGCCCAGGTAAGGATAGACCTGCGGCGCCTGAACGGCGGTATTGCCGGCTCCGAGCACTATATTAAACCGGTCCACCGCGAAAAGAACCCATTCTACCGTTCCCGGATAGCCGGCCGACAAGTTGAAGACGTAATCGATATTGGAAAAGTTCGTTATCCCTTGCATTATCGGAAATTCCGTTATCGGTTTTCCGAAATAATCGACCGGGAACGTCTGCGGTATCGAAGAGCCCATCCGCTGAATCACCAACTCGTTGCCGGCTTGATAACCGAGATTTACATAATCGACTCCGTATTCGAATTGCCTGCCTGCCTGCTTTTCGGCGATCGGCTTGGCCCTTTCGGCCTGGATCGGCCCCTGCGGCCACAGCCCGATCACGATCACTTTGAACCGGCGCTTGAGAGCATAGCCGAAAAATGTTTCGGCCATCGGCTGGAGTTCCGGTTCGGAACCGGGATCGTAATCGAGCGACACCAGCACCCGGGCGCCGTCGGGCAGTTTATCGAGCGTCGCCACCAGCGATTCGACCTCCGGCGAGGTGGGTATTTTGAGCTTTATTTGCAGAAACATCGGCACCGAAATGGCCACGAATATGAACAGGAAGATGATCCGCCTGTCGATTTTCATCATGCTGTTCCAAAAACCAGCCCTGTTTTGTCCGGCCATTATTCACCTCCCAGGTAGGAGCGTTCGATTCCGAGAATCAAGCGCAGCGAAGTCGAGACTGTACCCAAAGCGATACCTATCATTATGGCCCGCTGGCCGGCGATATTGGGAATATTCATTATCCAACTGGCTATCTCCGACATGTGCAGCCAGCTGGGTAGCCAACCGGTAAGCATATCGCCGAGCGGCACCCGGCCGAGCATGACGAAAAACGCCGCCAGAAGCAAGACCGTGGCCTCGCGGGTGCGCGCCCGAAACGCCCGATAAGAGGCCGAGGCCACGAAAAACGCCAGCAGGGCGAACATCATGGCCGTCAGCGGCGAATAAACGTAATCATACAGCTGCGAAAAAGGTGTTCCCGGGTCAAGAAACCTCCGGCCGCCGGAAAAGAAAAAGCCGATTATCACCATCACCAAAAAAGAGGCGATAATAATCATCGCATACGGCCAATCCTTGTGACGCCGGTAAATTTTGTCTCCGGACACCTTGATCAAATTCAAAGCGCCCAGCCAGATCGCCGAGGCCTGAATTATCGAAAACCAGTCCGAAAAGACGTCGTTGAGCGTGCCGAACGGCTCGGCGGGGATAAAATACTGGATTATCAGAACAATCCCCACCGTGCCCGCGATTATCATGGGTATTTCGCGTTTCATATCATTCACCTCCGGCCGAGACTGAAAAGATCGAGGCGAAATCGTAGGCGCCGGACAGCTGGATTACCAAACCGACGACAATCGCCAGAATTATCGCCAGCTTGCCGAGGTCTTGCCCTTTCAGCGAACCGAGAAGTTTGGGTTCATGCGACAGATAGGCGCTGGCGGCGAAAAGCTCCTCACCGATCAAAGTGTAATCGCAAGCGGCCACGAAAAACGGTAATTGCGAGGGCATGGCCGTTCCGGCAATCTGAATAGCCCCTATCGAATTTCCGGTCTCGGCCAGAATCAACGACTCGGCATAGAAGGCGCCCTGATAAAAGATGGTGGCCGGTTTCTGGCGGACGACCAATCCGTCGATACCGGCGGCATAACCGAATTGATCGTCAGTGAGATAATAAACCATGTCGTCGCTGTAGGAATCGGGCCGGCCGGCATTATAGTAAGCTTCTTTCACCACCTCTCTGGCGGTAACCATAACCAGCGAACGGGAAACAGGGACATCGATCTTGGCCTCGTACTCGGCGGCCACTTTGGCCACCCGCCCGAGAATCGTCAAGCCGGCGATCGTCTGAACGTTGTCCATATCCTGAGTGCCCGGGATAAAGAAAATTTTGCGCCCCATCTCAGTGGCCCGCCCGACCGCCTCATCGACCGCCTCCAAACCGGCGATTTTGCGGATATAGAGTTTCTTGCCGGATTTGGCTCCCGCTATATAATAGAGGATGGCGGCGCTGAGGAAAATCACGGCTATCAACATATTTACCAAATCGGTGTTGAACCATTGTTGACTGGATTTAGCCGGCCTTTGGCTGATTGCCCGGCTGGTTGTGCCGAACGCTTTGGAATCGATGGCATAGTAATAATCGATACCGTCTTCGGTATTGTTATCAAGACAGGTTTTATAGAGCGGGTTATTTTCATTGCCGCCGCCGGGGACACTCAGCACCAACTCGAAAGGACCGAGCGGGGATTTGCTCCGTAAAATGTCGTAGCCGTCGAACCGCCCTGGATCGGCGATATCGTCGGGAGATCTTTTCCAGGTGATAGTAATCGAGTTGCCGGCGTCGTTGGGCGTATCGGAAACCCGGATCTCCTCGACAGGTCTAACGACCGGCGGCGGACTGCCGCTATCGGGCGGCGGCTGGGCTGAAAGAGGACTCAAGAAAAAAATCGACGCTAAAAAAAGCTTCAAACAAGGGTGTTTCATTTATTTCCTCCCGAAACTTGATCCCGGCAATTCCACCGGCATCCGAATGACATCCGACATCTTGCCCAAACCGCCCTTTCCACCGGCCATCTGATTTCATACATTTTGTTTTGTAATACCCCTTGACCGTGGCGGTTGTCAAGGGAAATAGGGCTACGGTCTTAAGTCAGCAATCGGCTGACGCCGAGTCGAGCCGCCAA
>CAZHVC010000248.1:0-3592 GCA_964535765.1 uncultured Ignavibacteria bacterium
GGCGTCGGCCAGAATATCGGAGATCATGACGTTGGCACCGGCTTCGCCCAGCGTTCGGGCGACGGCCAATCCGATTCCCCTGGCAGCCCCGGTTACGACCGCTGTTTTTCCCGCAAGCGTTTTCAAACTATCGCTCCGGCGGTTTTTCGAATATCCTCGAGCCTGTCGATTCCATAAGTTCGGTATTCTTTGCCGGGTAAACAGCGTTTGATGAGACCTTGCAGCACCTTGCCTGGGCCAACCTCGACGAATTCCCTGATGCCGTTTTCATACATATTCACCACGGATGGATACCAGAGCACCGGTGAAATTATCTGCTCGATCAATAGTCGTTTCATGGTATCCGCATCGTCAACCGGTCGGGCGTTTACGTTGGCGACAACGGGACACTCGAATTTTCCGAACTTGAGCGATTCGATAATATCCGCCATCTTCGTTTTAGCCTCAACCATCAACGGTGAATGATAAGCTCCGCCCACGGCAAGCCGTATAGCCCTTTTGGCACCGAGGCTCAGCAATCTGGCGCAGGCGGCATCTATGGCCTCCTTTTTTCCGGAGATGGCCACTTGATCGGGGGAATTATAGTTGGCCGGTACCACCCCTTCTATTCCGGCAATTCCCCTTTCCACCTCATCGAGCGTCAAGCCTACGATCGCCGCCATCGTGCCAGGAAATCGGTCGCAGCAGCTTTGCATATAAGCCGAGCGCGCCTTGACCGCCTTCAAGCCGTCCTCAAATGTAATCGCCCCGGCGGCTACCAACGCCGAATATTCTCCAAGACTATGTCCGGCTACCATCGCCGGTCTGTGTCCGTATTCCCGGATGATTTCATTGGCGATCGCCGAATGCACGAAAATCGCCGGTTGGGTGAATTCGGTGCGGGTGAGCAATTCCTGCGGTCCCTCGAAACAAGTCTTGCGCAAAGGAAGTCCGAGTACTTCATCGGCGATATCGAAAAAGCGGCGGGCGACGGGGAACTGATCGTACAGATCGGCCGCCATCCCGACATATTGCGACGCCTGACCGGGAAAAACGAACGCTTTCATATTGTCAGATTTCCACCACGGCCGATCCCCAGGTGAATCCGGCGCCGAATGCGACCATGAGGGCTTTGTCTTTTTTCTTGAGTCTTCCGCTTCTGATCGCTTCGTCGAGAGCGATTGGAATCGAGGCCGCGGAGGTATTACCGTACTTGTGGATATTCACGAAAACCTTGTCCATCGAGATGTCGAGCTTATCGGCGGTCGATTCAATGATCCTGATATTCGCCTGGTGAGGTATAAACAACGCTATATCTTCACCCCGCAAACCGGTTCGCTTCAAGGCTTCTATGCCGGCTTCCTCCATGGCCCGCACGGCATTCTTATAAACCTCCGGTCCGGCCATATGGATATAGCGTGCCCCATTGTTCAAGTTGCTTTCGTCAATCGGCGTTCGGTAACCGCCGCCGGGTATATTAAGCAGATGCCAGAGCGAACCGTTGCTTTTCATATAGGTCCCGAGGATGCCGCCCGGTGAATTGGAGCCTTGCACTACGGCAGCGCCGGCGCCGTCGCCGAATAAAACACAAGTATTGCGGTCTTTCCAGTTAGTAATTCGGGAAAGCACCTCGACCCCGATCACCAAAACGTTATCGGCCTGGCCGGTTTCGACAACTCCCCGGGCAAGCGACAAGCCATAGACGAAACCGGAGCAAGCGGCCACTATGTCCATGGCGGCGGCATTGACGGCGCCGATATTTTCCTGAACAAAACAGGAGGTCGACGGCAACGGCTTATCCGGGGTTACCGTGGCCAGTATTATCAGATCGATCGCCGAGGCATCGATGCCGGCGGCCGCCAGCGCTTTCACCGCCGCAGCGGAGGCCAGATCAGAGGAAGCTTCATTGTCGGAGACGATGTGTCTTTCTTTGATACCGCTGCGGGAGGTGATCCATTCGTCGCTTGTATCAACCATTTTTTCGATTTCGGCGTTGGTCAAAACCCTTTTCGGGGTTTGCGAACCGGTGCCGATTATGTGGGCGTATCTTTTCATAAAACCATTCTGTTGATGCGGCGAGGCGCCTTTTCGTCGATACCGCCGTTTTCTTTGAGTTTTTCTTGTATAACAAAATTGACCTGACGACGCACTACGGTGGCCGCCGCCAGAATCGCGTTCATGATTGCTTTCGGCGAAGAACTCCCGTGGCAGATAATACAGACGCCGTTGATCCCAGAAGCGGCGCACCGCCATACTCGGCGTAATCGAGCGATTGCTTGAAACTGCGGAATGCTGGTTTCATCAGAAATGCTCCGATAGTCGCGAATAAATTGCCCCGGATTTTTTTCCGCAGAAGTTGGAATATGAATCCCTCGACCGATTCGGCGAATTTCAGCACTATATTGCCCACGAAACCATCGCAGACAACAACGTCGGCCGTTCCCTTGAGAATATCCCGACCCTCGACATTGCCGCAGAAATTCAGGCCCGATTGATCGAGGAGTTTATGGGAGGCGATCACCAGCTCGTTGCCCTTGGATCTTTCCTCGCCGATCGAAAGCAGGCCAACCTTGGGATTTTTCACCCGTAGGATGTATTTCGAATAAATCGCTCCCATCACGCCGAATTGAAAAAGGTGATGAGCCTTGCAATCGGAATTGGCCCCGACATCGAGCACAAGCGCCACGCCGTCCTCGGTGGGAAACAGGGCAGCGATAGCCGGTCGATCCACCCCCTAGAGCCTACCCAGCGTGAAAAGCGATGCCGCCATCACCGCTCCGGTGTTGCCGGCTGAGACGAAAGCATCGGCGATTTTCTCTTTTTGCAGGGCCAAGCCGATGTTGATCGATGAGTTTTTCTTCCGGCGCACGGCCTCGATAGGATCGTCGGCCATATCGATTATATCGGGGGCTTCCACGATCTCAAGCGGGCGGTTTATCGCCGCAAGACTCTTCAATTCTGCTCTGATCAGATCACCGCGGCCAACCAATACCAATTCCACATCCGGAGGAATGACGCGGCTTGCCATCACCGCCCCGGCAACCACCGAAAACGGGGCATTGTCACCGCCCATTGCGTCTATGGCGATTTTCACGGTGGAATCAGACATGATTGACACGATCAGGTCTTGGTGATCGCCTTCATCTCGAGCCCCTTATAGCGGCCGCAGTGGGGGCAGACCTGATGAGGCAGTTTCTTTTCGTGACAGTGCGGGCATTCGATAATGTTCGGCTGAGCAAGAACCCAATGGGTGCGTCTTTTTCTGCCGCGCGTCTTTGAATGTCTTCGTTTTGGAAGGGGCATCGGAAACTCCTTAGGACGTTGCTGTAAAAATCACTTTATCATTCCATCTGGCTGTTAAACAGCCGTTTCAATACGTCCCAGCGTTCGTCCGACTTGTCTTGGACGCAATCGCATTTTTCCTCATTGCGATTGATGCCGCACATGGGACATAGGCCGAGGCAATTTTCGGAGCATAGCGGCTTGATCGGGATAGCCAGAATAACCGATTCGCGAACCCGCTGGCCGATATCAAGCTCCGTCCGAGTTTTCGGTATGATCTCGAAATCCTCATCATCGCTCGGCGGCACGGCTGGATTATCAACCATTTGAA